>JAHCJR010000022.1 GCA_026126165.1 Alphaproteobacteria bacterium | reverse complement strand
GGGAACAGCACGTCCGCCGCGTAGGAGCATCCCCCCAGCAGAAGCGCCAGTCCGATCATGCTTGCCTTGGAAGTCCGAGAGGCCATACCGCTACAACTCTTTGCGATTCTTGTGGTTTCGTTGTTGTGGCGCGGCGTCGCCGGGAGCCCCCACCCGCATTCCATGCAAGGAAAGCGGGCGTTCCCCTTCGGATGAGCCAAACCCGCAGAAGTGTAGCCCATCAAAAATCCGCGCCACAAGGGTTTCCGGTGGTAAATTATTCGCTCACAACGATTTTCGGCCACCGCCGTGGCAGCACGTCAACACCCTTGCAAGGGTGCCGTGGTTTGAGTAGTTTGCCCGCCTTGCCGGGCCTCAAGGCCCGTGCCGGATGCGCCGGTAGCTCAGTTGGATAGAGCACCAGACTACGAATCTGGGGGTCGGGAGTTCGAATCTTCCCCGGCGCGCCATCCTGCCAGGGGTCCATTCCGGGACATGGTTTGCGGCTACCCGCGCGTCTTGCCGCAGGCCGATCGGCGCCCGATATCTGACACTTCCTTCCCGAAAGCAAGCCAGGTCCAGCGGACGCCCACGGCGCGGTTGCCCGGCTGAACCGAGTCCGCCTCTACCCGGCGCAGCAGGGCGAGCCCCGCGCGGTCCGCGTCGGCGATGGTCTCTTCCGGACGCACGGGCAAGACCGGCCGGTCGGGCGCGCCCGGCCCATGGCGGAGCGAGAGGATCAGCAGGCCGCCTTCCGCGATCATGCCGGCGATGTTGGCCATGGCGGTCCGCCTCGCCTCCTCGTCCAGATGCTGCCAGACGGCGCAGAGCGTGATCAGGCCGAACGGTGGATGGCACCGCAGCGCCGCGAGGTCGGGAAGCCGGTCGTCGAGCCAGGCGAGCTTTTCGCCGCCATGCCGCGCCATGCCGGCCGCGCGCAGCTCGGCGACCGGTTCGACCGCCTCGAAACGCTCGACGAGCCCGGGCGCCGCGGCGGCATAGAAGGCGAGGGGATCGCTCATCCCCGTTCGCTCGCCGCCTCGCCGAGAAGGCCGCGCGCCACCACCCAGCGGTGGATCTCGCTCGGGCCCTCGCCGATGCGGATCCAGCGCAGCTTGGCCGCCATGAGGTGCAGCGGCATCTCCTTGCTGACGCCCTGCGCCCCCAGGGTCTGCATGGCGTGATCCACCACCTCGCTCGCCATCTCCGGCACGAAGACCTTGATCATGGAAAGCTCGGTGCGCACGTCCTGGCCGCGATCGACCTTGCGGGCGGCGTCGTAAACCATGAGGCGGCTGGCATGGATCTTCGTCGCCGCGTCGGCGATCCACCATTGCACCGCCTGGCGGCGTGCCAGCAGCGTGCCGAAGGTCGAGCGCTGGCGGGCATGTCCGGTCATGATCTCGAGCGCGCGTTCGGCCATGCCGACGCACCAGGCGCCCATCTGCAAACGCCGGATCGAAAGCCGCTTCTGCATGGGCGCGAAGCCCTTCCCCTCCTCGCCCAGCAGGCAGCGCGCCGGAATCCGGCAATCTTCCAGCGCGATCTCGTGGGTGAAGCGTCCGCCCAGCATCGGCACCGGCGGCGAGACATGAAAGCCCGGCGTGCCGCGATCGACGAGGAAGGCGGAGATGCCGCCCCGCGCGCCCTTCGTCCGGTCGGTCACGGCCATGACGATGGTGAAGTCGGCTTCCGCCGCCTTGCTGATCCAGATCTTGCGGCCGTTGAGCACCCAGTCGCCGCCATCGCGCACCGCCCGGGTGGTCATGGCGGCCGGGTCGGAGCCGGCGCCGGGTTCGGAGATCGCGATGGCCGAGATCGTCTCGCCGCGCGCATGCGGCTCCACATAGCGCCGGCGCTGTTCCTCGTTCGCCACCGCGGCCAGCATGTGCAGGTTGGGTGAATCCGGCGGGATCGCGTAATGGACGATCGTGCGCCCGACCGCCTCGAAGGGGCCGATCATGGCCACCGCCGGCAGGTCGGCGCCGCCGAACTCCGCCGGGATGTCGAGGCCCCAGAGGCCAAGCTCCCGCGCCCTGGCATTCACCGCCGCCAGATCTTCGGCTTCGAGCGCGATGCCGCGCCCCTCGCTTTCCCGCCGCAGCACCGAAGGCTCGCGCGGGATCAGTTCCTCTTCGACGAAACGGCGGACAAGGTCCGCGAGCATCCGGTGTTCCAGCTCGAGCTCGACATCCATGCCGCCAGTCCTGCCCCACGTCTCGTTTCCTTGCCGCAGACCTACCAGATCGGAACCGGGCTTGACAGGTCGCCGATCTTGGCTTTTTATTGAATGAACAGTCAATCAATTGAAAGTCGATCATGACCGTAAGGACCTATCGGCAGGGCAGGCGGGGCGAGGCGGCGGCGGAAACGCGCCGGCGCATCGTCGCGGCAACCCAGGCCCTTCATGCCGAACGCGGTATCGCCGCCACTTCGATGAAGGACATCGCCGTGCGCGCCGGCGTCAGTGTCGGCACCGTCTATCACCATTTCCCGACTTACGACGACGCGATCGAAGCCTGCGGGCGGCATACGCTCGCCGCCCTGCCGCCGCCTGGGCCCGAGATTTTCGACGGGCTGGAAGAGTTGGAAGCCCGGGTGCATCGTCTCGCCGGGGCACTCTTCGGCTTTCTCGACCGCCTGCCCGCCCTGGAGCGGGTGCGCTGCGACCAGCACCTCTTTCCGAAACTGCGCGCGTTCGTCGAGATGGAGGCGGCGCAGCGTCTATCCCTCGTCCGCGCGGCGCTGGAGCCGGCCCGGCCGGATGAGGCCGCGATCCAGCTTGCCGCCGCCGTGCTGGACGTGGCGGTGCTGCGCGCGCTGCAGCGCTCGGGCCTCGATACGCAGACCGCCGCCTCGCAGCTCGCGCGGCTGATCCTGAACCATCTCGCCGCCAAATCCCCCTGAAGGGAGGACATCGTTCATGCAGACCCGGATCGACGAAATCGCCGACGGCATATTCCGCCTTTCCACCTTCGTGCCGGAGGTGGCGCCGCCTGCGGGCTTCACCTTCAACCAGTTTCTGATCCGGGCCGAACAGCCGCTGCTCTTCCATTGCGGCATGCGCGCGATCTTCCCCCTCGTCTCGGAGGCGCTCGCCCGCCTGATCCGCCTCGAGGACCTGCGCTGGATCTCCTTCGGCCATGTGGAGGCCGACGAGTGCGGCGCCATGAATGCCTGGCTCGCCGCGGCGCCACGGGCTGAGATCATGCATGGTGCGACCGCCTGTTCGGTCTCGCTCAGCGATCTGGCCGACCGGCCGCCGCGAACCCTCGCCGATGGCGAGGTGATCGACCTGGGCGGCCGGCGCGTGCGCTATCTCGATACGCCGCACGTGCCCCATTGCTGGGAGGCGGGGCTCATCCATGAAGAAACCACGGGCACGCTTTTCTGCGGCGACCTCTTTACCCAGGTCGGAGACGATGGCGCCGTGACCGAACGCGACATCGTCGGCCCGGCGCTGGCGGCGGAGGGGATGTTCCACGCGACGAGCCTCGGCATCGCGACCGTCCCCACCATCCGCCGGCTGGCGGAGTTGCGGCCGCGCACGTTGGCGCTCATGCATGGCCCTTCCTATCGCGGCGATGGCGAAGCCGCCCTTGGCGCGCTGGCGGAGGGTTACGAGCGGCTCCTCGCCCAGGCAGCGGGCTAGGTCGCGCGCTCGGGCAGCGGCGCGAAGACCGCGACCGGCTCGCCGACGCCTTTCAGCCGGTGGCGGCCCAGCTCGCGGAGCGGCGTCTCGATCAGCCGTGCCACCGGCGCGGTCAGCAGGACCGGCTGGCCCAGCCCCTTGCATAGCGCCTCCACGCGGCTTGCCACATTGACCGCCGGGCCGATGACGGTGAAATCGAGGCGTTCGGGCGCGCCGACATTGCCGAAGAAAACCTCGCCCAGATGCAGGGCGATGCCGGCGCCGAGCGGGCGCCAGCCTTCGATCCGCGCCAGATCGGCGGGCGCCTCGCCGCCATTGAGGCGCGCCAGTCCCTTCAGCACCTCCCGCGCGGCATCCAGCGCCCTTGCCGCCGCCCCCTCCGCGCCGCCCGCGCCATCGAGGGGGAAGACGGCAAGCAGCCCGTCACCCATGAATTTCAGCACCTCGCCGCCTTGGGCAAGCACCGCGCCGGCCGACAGCTCGAAATAATGATTGAGCAGAACCAGCATGTCCGGCGCCCTCAGCCGGTCGGACAGGTCGGTATATCCGCGCAGGTCGGAGACCCAGATCACCGCGCCGATCGGCCGCCCCGATCCGCGCTTGATCGCGCCTTCGAGAACCTGCCGCCCCGCCGCCGCCCCGAGATAGGCTTCGAGCACGTTGCCGGCAATGCGCCAGGCGATATGGCGCTCCACATGCGGGCCGAACAGGGCCAGCATCCGGCGCAGCACCGCGACATCCTCGTCGCTGAACCCGCCTGGCCGGCGCGTTGCCAGGGTGGCCGCATTATGCTGGCCGCCGCCCCCGCCGATCGGCAGGGCCAGATAATCGCTGATGCCGCTCTGCGCCAGTTCGGCCACCAGCGGGAAGCGCGCCAGAGCCTGCGGGTCGTCGCCGCGCGCCCGCACCTCCCGGCCATGCTCGATCACCTCGAAGAGCGGGTTGCGCGTATAGCTTGGTCCCTCGCGCGCCCGCCGGCCGGCCCAGACTTCGTCGATCAGGCCATCGGAGCGGTTCCAGTTCCAGGCAAAGCCGAGCAGCTGCGGGTGCAGCGTGCCGACATGCAGGCTCGCCCGCTCGAGCGGCAGCCCGCAGGCGATCAGGCGTGAGATCAGGCCGCCATAGAGCGCCAGCATGTCACGTTCATGGAGGGCGGCGCCGAGCAGCCATGCCTCGGTCTCGGCGGGACTGCCCTGGCCGGCCGGACCGGTCCCGAAGCCGGCCGCGCGCCGCACCAGCCAGACGAAGGGCGGATAGCTGCGCGGAGCCGGATCGAGTCGGTGCATCGGATGGTCCTCCGCCACGAGGTTACGATGGCGCGCGACCGGCGCCTAGCGACGGCATGCGCCAGGCGGTGCGGCTCTGCCTCATCTTCCCGTGACAATCGCATCAATATAGAAAATCCCTCTTGAAACCGTCGCGGCTTTGGACAAATGAATAAGCGCGGATGGGCGAGTTCCGAGTCGGCGATCGTCGCGCGATGTTCGCCCGCACCGCAGAAAAACGTGCTTCGAGCATGGATCAGGAAGTTCAGGCGGAGAACGTGGAACCGCCAGGTTGCGGCGCAGCCGCAGCGATCATCTCTTTCCCGACACTCACTCCAGACACCCTGACGAAAGCGACCGAGCCGCCGCCGCTCGTCCGGCCGCCGCTGCGCGCGGCCGGAGAGCGCTTCCCGCATGGCGAGGCGGCGCGGGCCTATCGCAGGCGTTTCCATCCGGAGGCGACTCAGGCCGAATGGTCGGACTGGCGCTGGCAGCTTCGCAACCGCATCCGCAGCCTGGCACAGCTCGAGCGGGTCTTCCGCCTGTCGGAGGGCGAGCGCGAAGCGGTAAGCCGCCATCGCGGTTCGCTGCCGGTCGGCATCACACCCTATTATGCGAGCCTGATGGGGCTCGAGGATCCGGCGGAGCCGCTGCGGCGCACCCATATCCCCGTGAATGACGAATATCTGCGCCTGCCGGGCGAAGCGGACGATCCGCTCGGCGAGGACCATGACACCCAGGTCCCCGGCCTGGTGCACCGCTATCCGGACCGGGTGCTCTTCCTTTCCACGGGCTTCTGTTCGACCTATTGCCGCTACTGCACGCGCTCGCGCATGGTGGGCGAGCCCGGTGGCGAGTATCAGTTCTCCACCCGGCAGTGGGACCGGGCGCTCGACTATATCGAGGCGCATCCCGAGATTCGCGACGTGCTGATCTCGGGCGGCGATCCGCTGACGCTGGCCGACGACAAGCTCGACTACCTGCTGGGCCGGCTCAGCCGGATCCGCCATGTCGAGTTCATCCGCCTCGGCAGCAAGGTGCCGGTCGTCCTGCCCATGCGCATCACGCGCGCCTTCGTGCGCATGCTCCGGCGCCATCGCCCGGTCTGGCTCAGCCTGCATGCGACCCATCCATCGGAGCTGACGCCGGAGGTGACCGAAGCCTTCGGCCGCCTCGCCGATGCCGGCATCCCGCTCGGGGCGCAGACCGTCCTCCTCCGTGGCGTCAACGATTCGGTGCCGACCATGACCGCCCTCATGCATGGGCTGCTCATGCGGCGCGTCCGGCCTTACTATCTCTATCAGTGCGACCCGATCACCGGCTCGGCGCATTTCCGCACGCCGGTGAGCCGCGGCCTGGAAATCATCGAGGGCCTGCGCGGCCATACCACGGGCTATGCGGTGCCGACATATGTCATTGACGCGCCAGGGGGCGGCGGCAAGATCCCGCTGATGCCCGACTACATCGTCGGCCGCGACGGCGACGATCTGCTGCTGCGCAACTACGAGGGTGGCATCTATCGCTACCCCGATCCCGGCGGCACGGTCGGCGAGGACCGGGACGGGCGGAGGAGCTGAAGGTGCGCGTCGGACTGGTCTACGACCTGCGGGACGATTATCGCGGGCTCGGCCTGCCGGAAGAGGCCCTGGCCGAATTCGATTCGCCAGAGACGATCGGCGAACTGTCGGCTTCGCTGACGCGCCTCGGCTTTCAGGTCGAGCGGATCGGGCATGTCCGCCGGCTCGCCGAGAGACTGGTGGCCGGGGAGCGCTGGGACCTCGTCTTCAACATCGCCGAAGGGCTGCGGGGCCGCGCCCGGGAGGCACAGGCGCCCGCGCTCATGGAGGCGTTCGACCAGCCATACACGTTCTCCGATCCGCTGACCCTCTCGGTCGCGCTGGACAAGGCGGTGGCCAAGCGCCTGGTGCGCGAGGCCGCGATCCCGACCGCGCCATTCCGGCTGATCGAATCCGATGATGACGCAATTGCCTGCGATCTCGGCTTCCCGCTTTTCGTGAAGCCGGTGGCGGAAGGAACCGGCAAGGGCTGCTCGAACGCCTCCAAGGTGCATGACGGCGAACAGCTTCGCCATGCGGCACGGGAACTGATCGCGCGCTTCGGACAGCCGGTCATCGCCGAGCCGTTCCTCCCGGGCCGCGAATTCACCGTGGGCCTGACCGGCAGCGGGAGGGAGGCGCGGGTCATTGGCGTCCTCGAGATCCTGCTTGGCGCAGGTGCCGAGGCGGAGGTCTATTCGCTCGACAACAAGGAATATTGCGAAAGCCGCGTCAGCTATCGCCTGGCGGAAGACTTCGTTGCCCGTCAGGCGGGCGCCATCGCACTTGCGGCCTATCGCACGCTCGGCTGCCGCGATGCCGGGCGGCTCGATCTGCGTTGCGACGCCGAGGGCCGGCCGCAATTCCTGGAAGCCAACCCGCTGGCCGGGCTGCACCCGACCCATTCCGACCTGCCGATCCTGGCCGCCCAGGCCGGCTGGACCTATGACCGGCTGATCGGGGACATCATGCAATCAGCGATGCGGCGCTACCGGCTGGCTCCGCCAGAGGCATGGCGGACCCAGGCGGCGCAATGAACGGCCGGCCGTTGGTGCCGGTCATCCATGGCGCGGCGGCCGACCGACCGGACGAGGCCGATACCCGCGTGGCGGCCGAATCCGTCGCACAGGCACTGGCCAACATCGGCTGCGTCACCGAAATCGTGCATCTTGACCTTGATCTTGGCGTGCTGGAGGCGCTCGGCCGGCGCCGTCCCGATGCGGTATTCAATCTGGTCGAGGCGCTGCGCGGCGACTGCGCGCTCGCCTTGATGGTTCCGTTGGTGCTGGAACATCTCGGCCTGCGCTATACCGGCGCTGGCGCCGCCGCCTGGGCGGCGACACTGTCCAAAACCGGAACCAAGAGACACCTCGCCGCCGCCGGCCTCCCGACGCCGGCCTGGATTGAGGCCGGGACGACGCAACAGCTTCCCGGGCGGGTCATCGTCAAGTCGGACACAGAACATGCCTCACTCGGAATCGATGCCGCCTCGGTCACGTCGGGGGCGGGCGCCGTGGCGGAGATCGGCCGTCGCGAACGCCGCCATGGCGGGCGGTTCTTCGCCGAAAGCTTCATCGAAGGGCGGGAGTTCAACCTGTCGCTGATCGAGGAAGCGGGTAGGCCCCGGGTGCTGCCGCCGGCGGAGATCGAGTTCATCGACTTTCCGCCGGAGCGGCCGCGTATCGTCGATTACGAAGCGAAATGGCTGGCGGGAAGTTTCGCCCACGACCATACGCCGCGCCGCTTCGATTTTCCCCCGACCGATCGTCCGCTGCTCGAACGGCTTTGCGCGCTGGCGCTCGAATGCTGGACGCTGTTCCGCCTCAAGGGCTATGCACGGGTCGACTTCCGCGTCGATGGCGCCGGCCAGCCATGGATCCTCGAGGTCAATCTCAATCCATGCCTGACGCCTGATGCCGGATTCTTCGCGGCGGCTTCCCGCGCCGGTCTCGATTACCCGGCAATGGTCCGTTCGATCCTCGACGCGGCGCTGGCGGCGCGGCGGCAGGCGGCCTGAATGATCCGCATCCGCCGGATCGGCGATGCGCGCAGTCCGGGCAACCGGGCGGCGATCGAGGAGGCGCAGGCGATCATGCGCAGCCAGTTTCCGGGCCTTGCGCCGGAGGATGTGGCCAAGCTTCCGGATCAGCTCGAGAATCCGTTCAAGCATGGCTTCGTATCGGAACTCTACGTCGCCGAAGGCGATGCCGGCCGCATCCGCGCGATGGCACTGCTGCTGCACGATCCGACGCTCAAATTCTCCTTCCTCGATCTCATCTCCACCGCGCCCGGCGCGCGCCGCGGCTCCGGCGTCGGCGGCGCGCTCTATGAGCGCATGCGCGAGGAGGCGGCGGCAATCGGTTCGCAGGGGCTCTATTTCGAATGTCTGCCGGACGACCCGGCGCTCTGCCCCGACCCGGCGGTGCGACGGCAGAATGCGCAGCGCCTCAAATTCTACGAACGCTACCGCGCGCTGCCCATCGAGGGGACGGCCTATGAGCTGCCGATCCGGCCGGGCGATCTCAACATGCCGCACCTGGTCTTCGACGGACTCGGCCGTTTCGGACTGCCGCGCGCGGCGCAGCTTCGCCGCATCGTGCGCGCGATCCTGACCGGAAAGTACGCCGCGATCTGCCCGCCCGGCTACGTGGCGCAAGTCGAAGCCTCGATCCGCGACGGCCATTTTGCCTTGCGCGCGCCACGCTATACGCGCAACGCCGTGGAGCCGCAGGTACTGCCCGGAGTTCCTGCGAGCCGCAGGATTCCGCTTCTGGTGAACGACCGGCACGACATCCACCATGTCCGCGACCGTGGCTATGTGGAGGCGCCGGTGCGCGTGCCGGTGATCCTGGCGGAACTCGAAAAGACCGGTCTCTTCGAGCGCGTTCCGGCACGGCATTTTCCCGACCGGCATATCCGCGAGGTGCACGATGCCGGCCTGCTGCAGTATATAGAGACGGCTTGCCGCGAGACGCCGCCGCGCAAGTCCGTCTACCCCTACGTCTTTCCGATTCGCAATCCGGCGCGCCGGCCGAAGGAACGCTCGGTGCTGGCCGGCTATTGGTGCATTGATACCTTTACGCCGCTCAACCAGAATGCCTGGCCGGCGGCGCGACATGCGGTGGATTGCTGCCTGACGGCGGCGCTCGAAGTCCTGAACGGCGCGCCGGCCGCCTATGCCCTGGTACGACCGCCCGGCCATCACGCCGAGCGGCGGGCGTTCGGCGGCTTCTGCTATCTCTGCAACGTGGCCATCGCCGCCAACTACCTGGCCCGCTATGGCAGGGTGGCGATACTCGATATCGACTATCATCACGGCAACGGCCAGCAGGATATCTTCTACGAACGGGCGGATGTGCTGACCGTTTCGATCCATGGCCATCCGAGTTTCGCCTATCCTTACTTTAGCGGCTTTCGCGACGAGACGGGCCGCGGCGCCGGCGCCGGCTATAACCTCAACCTGCCGCTGCCGGAGACGATCACGCCCGATCAGTACCGGGAGGCGCTGCGCATCGCACTGCGCCGCATCGAGCGGCATCGCCCGGCCTTTCTCGTGGTGGCGCTCGGGCTCGACACGGCGCGCGGCGATCCGACCGGCACCTGGTCCAACCAGGCCGCCGATTTCCGCCAGATCGGCCGCATGATCGGCGAGAGCGGCTATCCCTCCCTCGTCGTCCAGGAGGGTGGCTACCGGGTTCGCACGCTCGGCATCAACGCGCGCGAGTTCTTTCTGGGGCTGGCCGAGGGCCAGGCCGGAGAGCGCGCGCGGGCCCGCAGGATCCCGCCGCCTTCCCTGCGCGTGGAGGCAGCGCGCCTGGTCTGGCGCGAGGCGGTGCGCGAGCGCGATGTCGAGCCGATCCGACGGCTGGTGGCGGCGACCGGCATGTTCTCGCCGGAGGAGATCGAGATCGCGGCCGAACTGGCGCAGGAGCGAATCGCGAAGGGCCGCCGTTCAGGCTACGATTTCGTGATCGCCGAACAGGCGGGGCGGCTGGTGGGCTATGCCTGTTTCGGGCCGATACCGGGCTCGGAGACTTCCTGGGACCTTTACTGGATCGCGGTCGATCCGGACCGGCAGGGACAGGGCCTGGGTCGGGAGCTGCTGCGGCGGGCCGAGGAGGAGATGCGCCGGCGCGGCGCCGTCCAGGTGCATGTGGACACCTCCTCGACCGGGCGCTACGCGCCGACCCGCGCCTTCTATCTCGGCAATGGCTACCGCATCGCGGCGGAACTGCCCGACTTCTACCGCAAGGGTGACGGCAAGGTGATCTTCGTCAGGGACCTTTCGCCCGTCGCCGCCGCGCCAGCGCCAGCCCGATGAGGCCGAAGCCGAGCAGCGGCAGCGCCGATACCTCCGGCAATTCCGCATCCGCGAGCAGTCGCACGCCGGTCAGGCAATAGGGATCGCCCCCGGTCTCGCCAAGGAAGATCGTGTTGCTGGTGCCGTCGGTGATTGACGAGCCGCCACGGGCGTTCCGGAAGCAGATATCGAAGGACGAACCCTCGCCGACGATGATCGTGTTCGAGGTGCCATCGGCGATTTCCGGGCTGTCCGGCTCCAGGATGCGCGCATCTCCCAGGCAGAGCCGGTCGCCGGTGATCTCGCCAATGAAGATGGTGTTGCTGGTTCCATCCACGATCTGGCCGAGCGGGGCCGAAGGCAGAAGCCGCCCGGTCAGACCGCCTCCTCCCGTCTCGCCGAGAAAGATCGTGTTGCTGGTGCCGTCGGTGATGCCGCCCTCTGGCAGGCCGACATTGTTGAAGCAGGCGGCGAAACTCGTCTGCTCGCCGATCAGCACCGTGTTCGAGGTGCCATCCTGGATGAATTCGAAGCCCGAGCCGCCGAAGCCCGTGAGGAACGTGCCCTCGGCCGGAATAGCGGCGGCCTTCACCTCCGGCGCCACCAGCAGGAGAAGCAGAACGGAAAGACCAGATCCAAGGTCGGCGCGTTTCATCGCATTGCCCCCGACATGTGCGGGCGCCCGCAATCGCCTGCCGGGCACCCTGCAAAATTGAAATATGGAACGAGGTCGCTGGCTATTCCCATTCCGGCGCCGATATGCGCGTGCAGTTCAACCTGGAATTGGCGCCGATACCTGTTGTGTCTCGTCGCTTTCGCCGTCGATGACCAGACGGGCGATGCCGGGCGGGAAACCGGCGCGCGCCATGGCCGCGAGGTCCTTCATGCGCCGTCCCGGGTCGGGCGGCTGGCGGTAGGGGCCGAGGCGCCGGCGCCGGGCGAAGGCATGGGCGCGCGTGAGTTCGTCCGCCTCGCGGTCGGCCACGGCCATGGCCGCCGCGATCAGGCTGCCTTCGATGCCCTTCGATTTCAGGGTGTCACGGATACGCCGCGCCGATCGGCCGCTCCGGGCCAGCGTCGCCGCGCGGCCTTCGGCAAATCGCCGGTCGTCGAGCAGTCCGCCTTCGCGCAATCGCGTCACCACCTGCTCGACCATCGCACGGATGTCCTGCTCCGCCTGGCCATGCAGCCGGCCCGCTGGCCGGGCCCTGCGCATCAGCACATCGCGCAGGCTCTTCTCGCTGGCGGAGAAACGCTCGAGGTAATGCAGCGCCCTGTTGGTCAGGCGGTCGAGGGTGACCGGCGGCGGGCGACGGGGCGGCTTCATGCGGCGAGGCGGCCCATCCACGAAAAAAAGAAGGCGCCGGTCACCCGGCGCCCCCGAAACACGACGGCAGGGCGGATCAGACCGCCTTCAGGTTCTCCGCCGAGGTCTTGCCACGCTTGGGATCGCGCTGCTCCTCGTAGGAAACCTTCTGGCCCTCGGCCAGATTGCCGAGACCGGCACGCTCCACGGCGGAGATATGGACGAATACGTCCGCTCCACCAGCCTCCGGCTGAATGAACCCATAACCCTTGGTGCTGTTGAACCACTTCACGGTTCCGACGGGCATCGCTGTCCTCCATTCTTGCGGGGGCGCCGAACCACATGTCCGACGCATCAGGATCTGTCCGGGAGTAGCAGCGATACGAAGCACCTCGCGGGTGCGGTAGGCTCGCAATCCGAAGCCAGAATGACGCAGCTAAAATAGTAACGTTCCGCGCCGGCGCAAGGGCAAATCAAGGGCATTGCCTCCCTCGACAGCGGTGCGGACCGGCGGAATCGCAGAAATCCGCCGAAAATTCCTTCCCAGAGTCAGTCCGGCGGGGCGCCGGACTGGCGCGGCGGCATCAGATGAATGCCCTGCGCCAGCAGGGAAACCACGACCTCCGCCCCGGCGACGAAGCCGTTGCGGCGCGCGACATGACCGGGGACCGAGAAGAAGAGCGGATGCGGCTCCCCGGCTTCGATGCGCAGGGCGAGGTGCGCGGTCGGGCCGATATGCAGCACCGAGGCCAGCCTGCCGCGCACCGGGTTCTCATGCTCGCCACGCGACGGACGATCGCGCCGGTGCGGCACGATGAACCCGTCGGGAATGACCCAGGCGACTTCGCTCCCGATGGCGAAGTCCGGCTGGAAGCCCGTCTCGAGGCGATGGCCGGCCCATTCGATCAGGCTCCGGCCGTCCTGCGGACGGTGCTCGCAGATGCGTCCATGAAAGAGATTGCGCAGGTCGACCAGCCGCGCCACTTCCGGCGATAGCGGCCGCGATGTCACCGCTTCCGGCGTGCCGGTCTGCAAGGTGCGGCCGTGATGCAGCACGCTCATGCGGTCGGCGAGCATGATCGCCTCGTCGATATCGTGGGTGACGAGGATCACCGGAATGCTGAACTTCTCGCGCAGGCCGGCGATCTCGCGATAGAGGCGCTGGCGCGTCGCCTTGTCGACCGCGGAAAACGGTTCATCGAGCAGCAGCACCCGCGGCTCGCGCGCCATCGCCCGGGCCAGCGCCACCCGCTGTTGCTGGCCGCCGGAGAGCTCCGCCGGGCGGCGGTTTTCGAGGCCGGCGAGGTGGAGCAGCCCCAGCAGCTCACCCGCCCGTGCCGGGCGCGCCGGCGCCGGCAGGTGATCCATCGCCGCCATGACATTGCCGATGGCGCTCATGTGCGGGAAGAGGGCGTAATTCTGGAAGACCATGCCGACGGCGCGCACTTGCGGCGAGAGCGAGACGCCGCGCTCCGAATCGAACCAGACCTCGCCGTTGACGGCGATGCGTCCCCGTCGCGGGCTGAGGATGCCGGCAATGCAGCGCAGGATGGTCGACTTGCCGCTGCCGGAAGGGCCGACCAGGGCCAGGACCTCGCCGGCGGCGCAGGCGAAACGGGCCGCGAGCGGGATCGGTCCTTCCTGGACCAGCTCGACCTCGATCCCGTTCACCGTCTCACCGCCTGCCGCGCCCGGGCCGGCGCGAAAAAGTGAAAGTCAGCGCGATGGTGACGAGCGAGAAGGCGAGCAGGAATGCAGCCATGCGGCCGGCGGATGCGCTGTCGAAAGCCTGCACGCGGTCATAGATGGCGATGGCGATGGTGCGGGTCTCGCCGGGAATGCTGCCGCCCACCATCAGCACGATGCCGAACTCGCCCAGCGTATGGGCGAAGCTCAGGATCATTGCCGTCAGTATGCTGGGCCAGGCAAGCGGCAGCTCGATGCGCAGCAAGGTGCGCCACCAGCTCATGCCGCAGCAGGCCGCCGCGTCGCGCAGCTCGACCCCGATCCCCTCGAAGCCGCGCTGTATGGGCTGGATCGCGAAGGGAATATTGAAGATGACGGAAGCCAGCAGCAGTCCCTCGAAACTGAAAACGAGGGGGCGGCCAAAAAGCTGCTGCCAGATCGCGCCGAGGGGCGACGCGGCGCCAAAGGCAACCAGCAGGTAATAGCCGAAGACCGTCGGCGGCAGGACGAGCGGCAGTGCCACCAGCGCCTCGACCAGCCCCTTGCCGCGAAAATCCCGGTAGGCGAGCAGCCGCCCCGCCCAGATGCCGAGCGGCAGCAGGAGGAGAATGGTGAGCAGCGCCAGCCGCAGCGAAAGGGTCAGGGCAATCCAGTCCATGCCATCGCTCCGGTCACGTCATCGGCTCAACCGCCTTCGCCCGGGAGCGCGAAGCCGTACCCGCGCAGGATGGCGCGGGCGGGGGGCTGTTGTATATAGGCATGGAATTGCCTGGCCACCGGGCCGGCACCGCGCAGCAAGACCATGCGCTGGCGCAATGGAGAATGCCAGCTTTCGGGGATCAGGGCGTGAAGCGCAAGGCCGCGCAATTTCGGCGAGAGGATGAGCGAATAGGCGACGATCCCCCCGTCGACATTGCCGGAAAGCGCGAACTGAGCCGCCTGGGAGACGTTCTCGCCAAGAACCAGTCGCTTTTCGGCCAGGCTCCAGAGGCCGGCATGGCGTAGCGCCTCTTCGGCGCGTCGGCCGTAAGGAGCGTGCTCGGGATTGGCGATCGCAAACCGGGCGATCCGCCCTGCAATGAGCGCGGCGCGCAGCGAGGCAAGCTCCGAATCCGGCTCGAACGAGGCGCCCGGGCCGGCAACCAGCGCGATGCGGCCAATGGCATAGAGGACGCCATCGCCCTCCGTCAGACCCTCGCGCGCGAGGGCCAGGACATACTCCTCGTCGGCGGACAGGAAAAGCTGAAAGGGCGCGCCCTGACGGATCTGACGGGTAAAGTTGCCGGACGAACCCAGGACCAGCCGGACACGCCGGCCGGTGTCGCGGGCGAAGGCCCCCGCGACTTCATCGAGGGCGAACTGCAGATCCGAAGCGGCGGCGACCAGCGGTGCGTCCTCGGCGCGCGGCGACGAGGCGCCACCCGACCAGGCAAACAGCAACGCGGCGATCCATGCGACAGGCCGGAACCGATTTCCAATCATGGCGGAAAGATAGCGCCCGTCGAATCGAATGCGCCACAGGACAATGCCGGACGTTGCCCCGATCTGGCCACATCCCTGAGTTAAACGGGCAGGAAGGGTCAACTGGGCGAGAGCATGGGACCTTTGTGCGGCAGATGTGCGTGGCTTGGCCTTTCCGCCTGCCTCCTGCTGGGCGGAGCGGCGTCCGGCGCGCTGGCGGAGGAGCGGCTCGGCACGTTCAACTTCGTGTTCGAGAACGACCTGTTCGCCAATACCGATCGCCACTACACGAACGGCGTCCGGCTATCGTGGCTGACCGCCGCCGGGCAGGAACCGGCCTGGAGCCGGGCGATGGCGCGCGCCTTTCCGCTGCTCGACGATGTGGCGGATATCCGCATCGAGTATGCACTGGGCCAGAGCATGTTCGGACCTCGCGACATCACGCGGCGGGTTCCCGACCCGGACGACCAGCCCTACGCCGGATGGCTTTATGGCGCTATCGGCGCCATCGGCTCGACCGGTTCGCGGCTCGACCAGCTGGAACTGAGCCTCGGCGTGGTGGGGCCGGCGGCCCTTGCGGCGCAGGCACAGAAGGCGGCGCACCGGCTGAGCGGGGCGGATCGGCCGCGTGGCTGGCGCAACCAGCTCGCCAACGAGCCGGCGCTGCAACTGACCTATCGGCGAAGCTGGCGGGCACTCGCCTCGGCTGAGGTGCTGGGCTTCAGTGTCGATGCCACGCCACATGTGGGGGCGGCACTCGGCAATGTTTTCATTTATGGCAGCACCGGGATGATGCTGCGCCTCGGCTTCAACCTGCCCGACGATTATGGGCCGCCGCGCGTGCAGCCCAGTCTGCCGGGTTCCGGCTTTTTCCGGCCGCAGCCGGGGTTCGGCTGGTATCTTTTCGCCGGCGTCGATGGCCGCGTGGTGGGACGCAATATTTTTCTGGACGGCAATTCCTTCCGCGACGGTCCCGGCGTCGATCGGCGCATCTTCGTCGGCGATCTGCAGGCGGGCATCGCCTTCGTCCTCGGCGACGTGAGGATCGCCTATACGCATGTGCTGCGCACCGAGGAATTCCACGGCCAGGGCGAAAACTCGAAGTTCGGCGCATTCAGCCTCTCCTGGCGATTCTGACCTGATCGTCCGCCGCTATTCTGCCGCCGCCGCCAGCATGCTAAAGGTGAGGCGTGGCAGCAGGGAGCAGCGGGCATGGACGGACAGTCTTCCGGTGGTATTGGCGCGCGGATGCGCCGGCTCGAGGATCCGCGTTTCCTGACCGGACAGGGCCGCTACACCGACAATATCGCGGCGCGCGACGCGCTGCATGTCCACTTCCTCCGCTCGCCCCATGCCCATGCGCGTCTGCGCGCGGTCGATACTGCGGCGGCGCTCGCCATGCCGGGCGTGGTCGCAATCCTGACCGGACGGGACGTCCTTGCCGACGGGCTCGGCCATCTCCCATCGATCGTCGAGATCAAGGATCGGCATGGCGAGAGCCATCGCGAGCCTGAGCGCCTGCCGATCTCGCCCGAATGCGTGCGCCATGTCGGCGAGATCGTCGCCATGGTCGTGGCCGAACGGCTGGACCAGGCTCGGGACGCGGCGGAGGCGATCGAGGTCGATTACGAGACCCTGCCGGCGGTGGTGGCCGCCGACGACGCGTTGCGCCCGGGCGCGCCGCAGCTCCATGACGGCGTGCCGGGCAATTTGATGTGCGACTGGGCGCGCGGCGACGAGACGGCGGTGGCCGATGCCTTCGCCCGCGCCGCCCATGTTTGCCGCCTCTCGCAGCGCTTCAACCGTATCCTCGGCAACTATGTGGAGCCGCGCGCCCTCTTTTCCGAACATGATCGCGCCAGCGACGTGACGACGCTGGTGCTCGCCTCGCAGGGCGCGCATATCCCCCATCGGCTGCTCTGCGACAAGGTCCTGAAATGGCCGCGCGAGAAACTGCATCTGGTCACACCCGACGTGGGCGGCGGTTTCGGTCCGAAATTCACTCTCTATCCGGAGGCGGCGCTGCTGCCCTGGGCGGCGCGCAGGCTCGGCCGGCCGCTGCGCTGGGTCTGCGAGCGGGTCGAGAGTTTCCTCAGCGACAACCATGCCCGCGACCTGGTGGCGGAGATCGCGCTGGCGCTGGACGAAGCCGGGCGCTTTCTCGCGATCAAGGTCGAGGCGGCGGCGAATTTCGGTGCCTATGTCTCGATGTTCGCGCCGAGCATACCGACCAACGGCATGGCAAAGGTTCTTTCGGGCCTCTACCGGATTCCGGCGGTCAGCATCGCCATGCGCTGCGCCTTCACCAATACCGTTCCGGTCGATGCCTTTCGCGGCGCAGGCAAGCCGGAGACGCTCGCGCTGCTGGAACGGCTGATAGATGTCGCCGCGCGCGAGACCGGCCGCGATCCGGCGGAACTGCGCCGCCTAAACCTGGTGCCGCCCGCAGCCATGCCGTATCGGACGGCGCTCGGCTATACCTACGAGAGCGGCGACTATCCGCGCCTGCTCGACGAGGCCCTGCGTCAGGGCGACCGTGCCGGGTTCGCGGACCGGCGCGCGGCGAGCGCGCGGTACGGCCGCCTGCGCGGCTTCGGCATCGCCTGCCATCTGCATGGCAGCGGCGGCGTAGCGGACGAGCGCTCGCTGGTCGTCGTGCGCGGCGACGGCGGGATCGATGCCTATACCGGTACGCAATCGCAGGGCCAGGGTCACGAGACCGCCTTCGCGCAGGTCGTGGCCGAAGCCTTTGGCGTGGATTACGGGAAGGTCCGGGTGCGTCAGGGCGATACGGCGAAGATCGCGCGTGGCGGGGGCACCGGCGGTTCGTCCTCCACGATCATCAGCTCCACGACGCTGAAGCTTGCCAGCATCACAGCCATCGACCGGGGCCGCCAGCTTGCCGCGGAGTTTCTCGAGGCGGCGCCGGCGGACATCGCCTATGCGGACGGCTCCTTCGGCATCGTCGGTACCGACCGGCGCATCGGATTGTTCGAGGTTGCGGCACGGGCCGAGGCCGACGGCCGCCGGCTCGATGGCGAGGCCGAGTTTGCCGACAAGGTGGAGAGCTGGTCCAGCGGCGTGATGACATGCGAGGTCGAGGTCGACCCGGAGACCGGGCACGTCCGGGTCGAACGTCTGGCCACGACCATAGATATCGGCACGGTGATCAACCCGATGCTGGTCGAGGGGCAGGTGCATGGCGGCATCGCGGCCGGCCTTGGCCAGGCACTGCTGGAGGATGCCGCCTACGACCGGGCAAGCGGCCAGATCCTTGCGGCCTCCTGGATGGATTACGCGATGCCGCGAGCCGACGACGTGCCCGGGATCGACGTCGCCATGATCGCCACGCCTTCGGGCAATAATGCCCTCGGCATCAAGGGGGTGGGCGAACTGCCGACCAATGGTGCACCGGCGGTGGTGGCCAATGCCCTGCTCGATGCCCTCGCAGGGCACGGCGTGCGCCACCTGGAAACGCCGGCGACGCCCGAGCGGGTCTGGCGGGCGCTGCGCGGCCGGTGAACTCCGGTCAGGTCCGGCGGAAGATAAGCGAGGTATTGATTCCGCCAAAGGCAAAGTTGTTCGACATCAGGTGCTCGATGGCGAGCCGGCGTGGCGCGCCCATGACGAAGTCGAGTTCGCCGCATCGCGGATCGATATTCTCGAGGTTGGCCGTGGGCGCGAAGTTCTCCTCGTTCATCATCTCGATGGCGAGCCAGGCTTCGATGGCGCCGCAGGCGCCGAGGGTGTGGCCGAAATGGCCTTTCAGGGAGTGTATCGGCACGCGGGAGCCGAGCACCTGCCGCGTGGCTTCCGCCTCCGCCACGTCGCCCCAGTCGGTCGCGGTGCCATGCCCGCTCACGAAACCGATGGCGGCAGGCGGCAGGGCCGCATCGTCGAGCGCGGCGCGCAACGCCGCCGCCATGGTCGGCATGTTGGGCTGCGTTGCGTGATGGCCGTCGCTGTTGGTGCCGAAGCCCACCACCTCGGCAAGGACGGGCGCGCCGCGCGCGATGGCGCGCCCGCGCTCCTCCAGAACGAGCGTGCCCGCGCCTTCGCCGATCACCAGCCCGTCGCGGTCGCGGTCGAAGGGGCGCGGGTTGGCTTCGGGCGCGTCGTTGCGCACGCTGGTCGCATAGAGCGTGTCGAACACGGCCGCCTGTGTCGCATCGAGTTCTTCCGCACCACCGGCGATCATCACGTCCTGCAGGCCGTAACGGATCGCCTCATAGGCATAGCCGATCGCCTGCGAGCCGGAGGTGCAGGCGCTCGAAGTCGGGATGATCCTACCGGTGACCTCGAAGAAAAGTCCGATATTCACCGCGGCCGTGTGGCTCATCATCTGGATGTAGCTGGTGGCGGTGATGTTGCGGGAAGAACCCTCCGTCATCAGTTCGGCAAAGGCGGCCACCGGGCCGGGACTGCCGTAGGAGGAGCCGTAGGCGATACCGGTTCGTCCCGAACGCAGGACCGGGTCGCCGGCAAGACCGGCGCCTTCCAGCGCCATCTCCGTCGCGCGCACGGCCATGCGCGCCACCGGCCCCATGGTGCGCAGCTTCTTTCGCGGATAGCGGCCTTCGAGATCTAGGTTGGGCACCGGCGCCGCGAGGCGGGTGTTGATGCCGTGATAGCGCTCCCAGCTTTCCATGCGGCGGATGCCGGTACGGCCGGCGCGGAATGCCTCGCGAATCGTCGGCCAGTCGAAGCCGAGTGGCGTGATGCCGGCCATGCCGGTGACGACGACGCGGCGCGTCACACCAGTCCCCCGTTGACCGAGATCACCTGGCGCGTGATGTAGCCGGCATCCTCCGAGCACAGGAAACTGACCAATGCTGCGACCTCTTCGGGCTGTCCGGCGCGGCGCATCGGGATTGCCTTGAGAACTTCCTCGAGCGGAACATCGCGCGTCATGTCGGTCTCGACGAAGCCCGGTGCAACGCAATTCACCGTGATGTTCCGGCTCGCGAGTTCGATGGCGAGTGCCTTGCTGGCCCCTATGATGCCGGCCTTGGCGGCGCTGTAATTCACCTGGCCGCGATTGCCGGCGATGCCGGAGACGGACGAAAGCGTGACGATCCGGCCAGGCTTCCGCCGACGGACCATCGGCATGACGAGCGGCTTCAGCACGTTGTAGAAGCCGTCGAGATTGGTGCCGAGCACGCTGTCCCAGTCCTCGTCCTCGAGCGCGGGAAAGACATTGTCACGGGCGATCCCGGCATTGAGCACGACGCCGTAGGGCGCGCCGTGGCCCGCCACTTCTGCGGCCAGCGCCGCATGCGCCGCCGCCCGGTCGGCAATGTCGAATCCGAGCAGCCGTCCGCTGCCGCCGGCCGTTGCGATCGCCGAGAGCGTCGCCTCGGCGCCCGCCCGGTCGCGGCCGTAATGGACCACGACTTCGTGCCCGTCCCGTGCGAGCCGGACGGCAATGGCGCGGCCGATGCCCTTGCTGGCGCCGGTGACGATGATGCAGGACGTCATGCCCCCGCACCCGCCAGGAACGAGGAGGGATCATGCGGGCGGAACAGGTTGAGCTGGGCGCGCGCCACCTCGTTCTCAGCGATGGAAACGGTGCAGGCGAACGCGCTCATCTCGCCCTCGTCGAGAAGAAGCCGCGCGCCGATTTCGAGCCGCTCGCCGATCCGGAAACAGTCGCGGTCGGTGGAGAAGTTCCGGGTGCCGAGCAGGAAGCCCATCTGTACCGGCCGCCCGGCCCGACGCGCGGCCATGCCGGCGAAGGCACCACAGGTCTGCGCCATGTACTCGATGGCGATATAGGCCGGAACGCCGGTCCCGACGCGGAAAAGGCTGCTCTCGCGGACCGTCAGCGCGGCGATGAAGCCGGTCTCGTCGTATCCGACCGATTCCTCGATCAGGACCATGGCGCCCGCATGCGGCAGCAACTCGGCCGGCGGATAGGGACAGGGTCGCATCATGCCTCCCGCGAGAGAACGAGCGCGACATTGCTGCCGCCGAATGCAAAGGAACTGGACATCGCGTGCCGCCTGCGGTTCCAGACCATCGTTCGTCCGGGCGCCACGAGATCGAGCGCAGGAATACCCGGATCCTGCACGCCGTCCCATAAATGGGGCGGCAGCAAACCTCCGGAATTGTAGCCCGAGAGCGTGAGCCAACAGAAGGCCGCCTCGACCGCGCCGGCCGCGCCAAGAAGGTGGCCGGTCATGGCCTTGGTGGCGCTGCAGGGAACGCCGCCGGGGAAGAGGCGGGCGACCGCCAGACCCTCCATCGCGTCGTTGAGCGGTGTCGCCGTGCCATGCAGGTTGAGATAGTCGATCTCCTCCGGCGCCAGTCCGGCATCCGCAAGTGCCAGGCGCATCGCTTCATGTGCGCCCGCGCCCGATGGTTCCGGCGCGCTGATATGGTAGGCATCGGAACATTCGCCAACGCCGGCGAGGCGGATCTCGGACGGTTCCGGGGTGAGCAGGAACAGTGCCGCGCCCTCGCCGATATTGATGCCGTCCCGGTTGCGGCTGAACGGGTTGCAGCGTCCGCGCGAAAGCGATTCGAGCGAATTGAAGCCGTTCAGGGTCAGGCGGCAGAGCGTGTCGGCGCCGCCGACCAGGGCGGCATCGCAAAGGCCGGCCTCGATCAGGCGCGCCGCGCTGGCGAAAACCTTGCCCCCCGAGGAACAGGCGGTGGCAAGTGTGAAGGCCGGGCCGCCGAGGCGCAGATGATCGGCGAGAAACTCGCCGATACCGCCCATCTCCTGCATTTCGTAGGCAAAGCTCGCGGGCCAGGCGCCCTGGCCCAGCCGCACGGCGAGCGCGCGCTCCGCCTCGTCGATGCCCGAGGTGGAGGTGCCGAGCACCACGGCGATACGCGCGCCGCCATGGCGCCGGATGGCGGCATCCACGTCGGCCGATATCTCGGCAAGCGCGAGCAGCAGCGCGCGGTTGTTCCGGCAATCATGGCGCCATGCCTCCCGCGGCAGTTCGGGAAGGGGACAGTCCATCGCGCCGACCATGATCTCGCGACCGATCAGCGGGTCGAGGCGAGCCTTGAAGGCAGGACTTGCCTTCCGCAGCAATCCATCGGCATTCACGGCCTTGCCGGCGCCGAAAGGCGTCGCCAGTCCAAGGGCATTGAGATAGAGCGGCATCATGGCTGCACGAGACTCGAGTGGATTTCGACTTCGTAGCCGAAGCCGCGATTCTCCACCAGTGCCTTGCCGTTCCAGCGCTCGCCCGTCGCCGGATAGCTCAGCACGATCCGCTCGCGCCCCTCGCTCACCAGGGCCCGGCGCCCGGGAGTTTCCGTCAGCCGGGCCGGGCGGCCGGCATCGGCTTCGATCCACAGCGAAGTGATTGGAAAATAGACCAGCATCATGTCCGCGAGCAGGTTTTCCGGGCGGAGTTCCGCCGGCAGGCGTTCGGCGCGCGCGGCGAGATCCTGCCCGTCCCATTCGATCGAGACCAGCCGCCGTCCGGCGGCATCGAGGCCGATCACGCCGAACCGGCCGGCGCCGATCTCCACATGGGTCTCGAGTGCGAGGGATTCCGGGCCATGCCGGGCAACGACGATCTGAACCGCTCTCAGGCTGCGGCCCAGCGCGTCGGGGGACGGCAGGACGAGGCGCACGCCGGGCGCGATGGTGGCCCGCGGCCGCTCCGGTTCCGCGCCAAGGCAGCCTGCCAGGGGCAGGGCCAGGGCGCCGAGCAGGATGGTGCGGCGCCTCATCGCCGCCACCGGCCGGCGAGCGGCGCCAGAAGGATGGCCAGGATGATGCCTGTAAGCATTGTGGTGCCGAAACTCCGCACCGCCAGGGTAGCACTCAGGCCAAGGAGCCCGAAGGACAGCAGGGTCGTGGCGCCTGCGACGAGAATTGCCAGCATCGTCGCGGCTTCGTGGCCGGGTCGGGTCTCGCGGCTGAAGAGGGCATAGTCCATGCCGATGGCAAGGACCAGGAGCAACGCCATGGCCGAGAAGAAGGTGAGGGAGTGACCGAAGAGGGCAAGGATCGGCTGGGTGGCAAGCAGCGCAAGAACGGGTGGCGCCATGACCCGGAGCGCACCGGTCATTCCGTATCGGGTGGCGAGCAGGAGGCCGATCAGGAACGTGGCGATGGCGACCAGCCAGAGCGCGCGTTCGCGGTAGAGCGCGAAGAGGCCACTGATATCGCTCGCCGGGTCCACGAACCGCACGCCTTCCAGATCGGCGGTCGCGGCGCGCAGGCGCGCTGCGTCGCGCACCGCGCCGGGAAGGGCGAGCTGCATCCTGCCGTCGGGATCGAGCAGAAGGCTGGCGAGCAGCGGATTGCGGTCCGCGACCGCGGCAAGGGCGAGGGGCGCGGCTGCCCCTTCGTCATCCAGCCTCGTCCGCAGGCCGGTCGCGGCCTCGATCTCGCCAAGATGGCGCGCGATCAGCCGCTCGCGCACGAGCCGCCTGTTTTCCGCCTGGCGCGCCGGCGATGGCAGGAAATCGGCGGCGCTGGTCAGATTGTCCAGCGCGCCTTCGCGCTCGAGCGGCGCGATGCGCGCCTCGAGCGCCTCGGCACGGGCGAGCGCCTGTTCTCCGTTCTCGCCGAAAACCAGGAAGTAGGCACCGCCGGGCCCCAGGCCGCTCAGGCGACGGATTTCCGCTTCCTCTTCCACCAGCGCAGGATCGAGCGATTGCAGCCGGCGCACGTCGTCGCTTGCTGTCAGGAACGGCGATCCCGCGAGCGCGGCGGCGATGATGCCAAGCAGCAGGGCGCGTCCGGCCAAACGCTGTGCCGGTTCGTGCCAGAGGCGCCAGAGGGCGTGCGCGCGGCGGAGCAGGGCCGGCGCCGGCCGCGCCTGGCCGGCCCTGTCCAGCACGGGCAGCCAGAGCACGACGGTGAGGAACGCGCCGATGAGTCCAAGGGAGGAGATTGCCGCCACCTGATGCAGGCCGGGCAGTGGCGTTAGCAGCAGCGCCAGGTATCCGGCAAGCGACGTCGCGAGGCCGAGCGAGAGACCGGGCAGGATGCGGCGCAGCCGCTCCCGGGGCGCGCCGGCACTCTCGTCGAGGCCGGAGACGAAATAGTGCACGGCATAATCGACCGAAACGCCGATCAGGCTGGCACCGAACATGATCGCCACCACATGCAGCTCGCCGAAAAGCGCGAACGAGACGGAAAGCGCAACGCCGAGCCCGGTCGCCACGCTGAGCAAACTGAGCAGAAGCTGGCGCAGACGGCGAAAGACCAGAAGATACAGCGATATGGCGCCGATGAGCGACAGCAGGCCGATTCGCTCTGCATCTTGCAGCCCCCTGCGCCCGCCGGCCTCGGCATGGAACAGTGCGCCCGCCCTGTGCAGGGACAGGCCCACATGGTGTTGGGCAAGCGATTGCTGGATCGCCCCGATCCGGTGGACCAGGGCAGTCTGGTCGCCGAGCGCGAAGGCGCTGCCTTCGGCGCGCGCGATGAGCAGGATATAGGTGCGCCCGTCCGCCTCGCGGGTGAGCAGGCCGTCGATCAGCCGCATCTCGCCGGCCGGCGCGGGCATGGACTGGAAGTAGGCCGGCAGCAGCAGAAAAGGATCGCTGGCCAGGAGACCCTGTCCGGCAACCAGGCCAAGGCCGAAGATTTGCGCCAGTGCCCGGTCGCGCAGTTCCTCGCCGGCTCCGGCCAGCAGCCGTTCGCGGTCGTTCGGGGCAAGCAGGGCGAACCGATGCGGGAAATAAAGCGTGCCAAGCTGTTCCGCCATGCCGTCGCTCGCGCGCAGTCTCACCTCGCGCACCAGCGGCGAACGCTCGAGCGCTTCCGCGAACTCGCCGGCCGCGCGGCGGGCGGTGGCCGCATCCGGATGCCCGACCATGAAGAAAAGCCTGCCGGCGAAGTCCATCTCGACGCGGGCCCGCGCTTCGGCAAGGTCCGCATCGCTCTCCTCATGTGGTACCAGCGCCAGCAGATCGGTGCCGATACGCGGGCCCTCGGCGATACGCCATGCGAGATGCCCGAAGGCGGCCAGCACCGCCAGGGCCCAGAGCAGACGCAGCGCCCGCTCGCTCACCGGCCTGCCCGCGAGAGAAGTTCGAGATCGGCGGCATCGGGCGGGCCTTTCCCGATGCGATGCGCGCTGAACAGGATCCGGTCCATGTCGCCGCCATCCCGGTGGATCTCCGCCTGTTCGACATGGCGATGACCGCGCAGCACGATCGCGGCGAAGGGCAGGGTTGCGGAGGGCGCGGCGCGCGGGATGAGCCTGGCTTGCCAGCCATCGGCCGATCCCTCCTGCCGGACATCGAAATCACGCTCGAGCGCTTGAAACTCGCCTGCCATCGCGGCCGCGAGGGCTGCGTGAAGACGCGCGAGGCCCGGCAGCCGGTCGGCAGAAAGTCGCATGGCGAGCCGTTCGCCGACATACTGGTCCATTCCGGCCCCGGTCAGGACCATGCTGCTGGAGAGCGGTGTCTCGGTTCGCCAGATCAGCCCGAGCCCGGGCGCGACGAGGAAGCGGCCTTCGGAGACCAGCGGGCGTTCGAGGCCCGCAAGGACGCGTTCCTGCCGGAAGCGGCCTTCCAGGAACGCGCCGGGCTCGAGCCGGTCAGGCATCTCCGGGGCCGCGTCGGCGGGCCGGATCAGGCACGCCAGCAGGAGAAGCACCCGGGTCATGGTCATGTGGCGGTCCGCACGCACTCGGCCAGGAAGGACGTGTCGAGCAGCACTTCGCCGGTCCTGGCATCGACCGCGAACTGCACGGTCTCGGCCTTGGTCAGCACTTCGCCAGTCTTGCAGTCGCTGATGCGATAGCCCATGCGCAGCCGGCCCTGCCATTCGAGCAGCGTGGCGCGCACCCGCACTTCCTGATGCAGCCTGAGGGGTTTCACATACTTGATGCGCAGGTCGACGATCGGCCAGCCGAGGCCGCTCTCCGCCATCGCCACATAGCCATAGCCGATGCGGTCCAGAAGCGCGGCGCGGGCCTGTTCCAGAAAGCGCGTATAGTTGCCATGCCAGACGATCTGCATCGGGTCGAGATCGTAGAATTCGGCCTTGACGATCACCTCGGCCCAGAGCCTGCCCTCAGTCTCGCGCACCGGCTTCCTCCCGCCAGAAATCATGAAAATTGAACCATTGAAACGGGTCTATGAGGGCGAATTGCTCGAGCCTGGCCGCATAGCGCGCGGCATGCCGGGCGAGCGCCTCGCGCCTTGCGCCGCGCGGCAGCTCGACCTGCTCCGCGAACGGCTCCAGCCAAACCAGATGATCCTGGCCGCGCGGCAGGCAGAAGAGAAGGTGGCAGGGGCATCCCAGCAGGTGCGCAAGCAGATAAGGGCCGGTCGGAAACGGCGCCGGCGTACCGAGGAACGGCGCCTCCACCCAGTCCTCGCCACCATGGATCGGCGTCCGGTCGCCGGCAATGGCGATCCAGTGGCCCGCATCGATGCGTTCCTTGAGCAGGATCGCCGTATCGGGGCCGATCTCGCCCACCTCGATCGTGTCCAGCAGCGCATCCGGGGCCAGCCGGCGCAGGAGCGCGGTCCAGTTCGCCGCGTGTCGGGTATGCACGAGAACCGTGATTGGCCGCCGGATGACATGCCGCACGCGGACGCGGGCGAGGTCGGCATTGCCCAGATGGCTGACGATCAGCAGTGCGCCGCGCGGGTCCGCCTCGATCGGACGGCCGATCTCCGGCCGTGCCAGGCGGATCCGCTCCGGCGGAACATCGCCGGTCCAGCCGCTCAAGACATCGATGGTCCTGCGCGCGAACGAGCGGAAATGGCGGAACTGGTCGATCAGGCCCGGCTCGCGCGTGGCACCGAGCGCGGCGAAGGCCCGTTCGAGAAACCGGCGCGATGCGCGCCTGGCCGGCCCGCCGGTCACCAGGAAGTAGAGGATCGCCGGCGTCAGCAGGACGAGACAGCTCTCGCGGCCGAACCAGCGGCAGAACAGGGCAGACAGGCGCAAGGCGGCGTAGGCGCCCCGTTCCGGCAGCGAATCCCAGTGCGCTTGTGTCCGCAGTCGTCGGGTCGCGCGCGAGAGCTGGCGTGCGAGCATGCCGAAGAAAAGGCGCGCATGCATGGCGCTGATGCGCAGATTGTCCCGCAGAATATCGAAGTTCGAGTGATTGTCCGGCGGATAGGCGACGCGGACCGGGGTCTCGACCACCGGCAGGCCGCGCCAGAGAAGCCGGACCATGATCTCGGTATCGAAGTCCATGCCCGTCCCGACCTTTTCCTCGGCCAGCAGCGCGCGCACCGGCGCCAGCGGATAGACGCGAAAGCCGCACATGGAATCGCTGACGCGGAAGGAAAGGGTCTCGATCCAGACCCAGACATGGGTGAGCCAGCGGCCGATGCGGCGGGCGAGAGGCGCGCTCCTGTCGAAGACGGCAACGCCGGTGACCAGTGCGTCCGGGTGCCGGGCCGCGAGTGCCAGCAGGCGGGGCAGGGCAGCGAGATCATGCTGCCCGTCGGCGTCGATCTGCAAGGCGTGGCTGTACCCTTCCGCCGCGGCAGCCTCGAAACCGCGCATCACCGCCGCACCCTTGCCCCGGTTCTCGTCGAGCCGAAGCAGCGTCACCTCGGACACTTCCTCGGCGATATCGCCGAGGCGAATCGCCGTCTCCTCACCCGAGCCGTCATCGACGATGAAGATCCGAAGTCTCGCCTGGCGGAGAGCGTCGAGAATCTCCGGCACCGCGCGGTGATGGTCGTGGCTCGGGATGATCGCTGCGATGCGCTGGGTCATGGCGCGGGGAAGGTGAGCTGACCGCTGGCGCAAGGGCGCTCGCCCTCGCGATAGGCGAAGCCGAGGCGCCGGCGCGCCGGATCGAAGCGCAGTTCAAGGTCCAGCCTTGCCGCGGGCCGGATCACGTTCCGGTATTTGACCTGCACCGTGACCGGCGCGGATTGGCCGAGCGCGAAGGCCTCGCGAGCCAGTTCCACCGCCCAATGAAGCTGCACGATGCCGGGCAGTATCGGGGCCTCCGGGAAGTGTCCCTGGAAATAGAGAAGTCGCGCAGGCACGAACAGGGAGAGCGCCAGCACATTCCCGGTGCGGCTGCGGGAGAGGATTTCCGGCCATTGCAGGCTGTTCATGGCGCATCCTGCTGACGCAGCAGCGCCTCCACGTCGGTGCGCCGGCGCTTGCCCATGCCATCCTCGGGCATGGTGTCGACGAATCGCCAGCGCCGTGGCACCGCCGCCTGGTCGAGACTCTCGCGCAGGCTTCGGCGCAGCATCTGCTCGAAGCGGAACTTGCCGAGGCGCTCCAGTTCCTCGCGGCCCGACTGGGTCAGCCTTGCCACCGCGCCCAGGCGGCCGCTGGCTTCCGGTTGCGCCACCGCGATCGCCGCGATCCAGGGCAGCGCCAGCGCGCAGGCTTCGACCTCGGGCAGGCTGACGCGCTTGCCTTCGACCTTGGCGATGCGGTCGGCCCGTCCCTGAAGGCGGAAGGCCCCGTCTTCCTCGACCTCGACCCGGTCCGCCAGATCGAACCAGCCTTCTTCCTCGACGAACGGCGTCCAGACCCGCAACTGCCCGTCCTCGCGCCGCTCGACCCGGATGCCCGGCCAGGGCCGCCAGGGCGGGTCGGCCGTCTCCTGCCTGCGCCCGGCGACCACGCCAGTCTCGGTGCTGCCGAAGAGTTCCTGCGGCAGCGCGCCGAACACGCGCGCGGCATCCTGCGCCGCTGCGAAGGGAAGCGGGGCACCGCCGGTCAGGACCAGTCGCGGCCGCAGGGCTTCCGGCAGAGCATCGAGGCCGCCCAGTCTGGTCAGATGTGCGGGGCTGGTGACGATGAGCGAGGGGCGGTCGAGCGCCGCGAACAGCCCCTCCCAGGTCTCCTGCTGCGGACCCGCGAAGGGACGCCCGCCGGCGAGAGAGAAGAGAATCTTGAAGGTGAGGCCATAGATATGCTGGTGGGTGACGGTCGCATGCACGGGCGCCCCGCCCAGCAGCTCGCCGAACACCTGCTCCAGCATCGCGCATTCGGTGTCGAGCTGGCGCAGCATCTTGACGATCCGCTTCGGCTCCCCGGTCGAGCCGGACGTGAAGAAGTCGAGCGCGGCGCCGGCCCGCTCGAGCGGTGGCAGGGGGCCCGGATCGGAAGCGCCCCTCTCAATCCGGAAGGCTGTCGCTCCGGCGGCGTCGTCGCCCACCACGAGATCGCAGCTTGCGCCGAAGCTCGCGCGCGTCGCCGGCTGAAGGTTGGGCGGCAGCACCGCCCGCGCACCGGCCGTGAGCAGCGCATAGAGCCCGACCGCGAAGAGGTAGCTGTCGCCGGCGATCAGCAGGCCACTACGCGCGCCCGTTGCGGCGATACGCGCGGCGTTGTGTGCCACGTCGGCGCGCATGCGCGCGATGTCGCACGCGCCATGCGGACCGAAGGCCACCGGGTGGCTTGCCGGCCGCACGCCGCTCAGCAGGTCGAACAGTGAAGCCGGCACGTTCAGATCCTCGCTTCGATACGCCGGCGCACGCTTCGCCGGACCGCATATTCCGCCGTCATCAGCGTGCCAGCCAACAGGTAGGAAATCAGACCGTTATAGAGGGTCCAGGCCTCGAGACTGCCGCGCCAGGCCAGGAGCGCGGCGATCGCCGCATTGGTCAGGAAAAAGCCGATCCAGACCCATGTTACCCGGCGGGTATAGGTGACCGCCGCCTTCGGCAGGTCCGGCTCGGACAGGCGCGCGATGCGCTCGATCACGCTGCCGCCGCCGCGCAGGGACCAGGCGAAAGCGAGGCCGGGCGCGAGGCTGAGGAAAACCGGGTAGGCCCGCAGCGCGGGTTCCGCCGCGAAAGGTGCCAGCGCCAGTGAGCCGGCGCAGGCGGCGAGCGGTGCCACGAGGAAAGGATCGGCACCGGCCAGTCGCCGACCGGCGAGCAGCCGAAGCAGCACCATCGCGGCAAGGATGGCGATCAGCGCCTGTGGGGACATGGTACGAAGCCCGAAATAGACGATGACCGGGTAGGCCAGCGCCAGGCCCATGGCCGCCACCACGACCGGCGTGCGTCCGCTATGGCGCGAACTGGGCATGCACCCGCTCGACCACGTCCTGAACGGTGCGGACCGACTTGAACTCCGCCGGCGAGATTTTCCGGCCCGTATAGTCCTGCAGCTTCACCACCAGATCGACCGCGTCGATGCTGTCGAGGTCGAGATCTTCGAGGAGCAGGGCCTCGGGGCGGATCTTCTCGGGCGGAATCTCGAACAGCTCCACCAGGTAGGTGCGGAGCGTCTCGAAGACCTGCTGCTGGCTGACCATCTTGCTCACTCCCGGCTGGCGGCGACGAACCGTGCCAGGCTGGCGACGGTGGCAAAATGCTCCCGCACTTCCGCCGTGACCGACTCGATCCGGATGCCATAGGTCTGGCGCAGCGCGACGCCGAGTTCGAGCGCGTCGATGGAGTCCAGTCCGAGGCCCTCGCCGAACAGAAGCTCCTCGCTGTCGATCTCCTCGGGCCGGATATCCTCGAGCGCCAGGGTCGTGACGATCAGTTTCTTTAACTCAAGCTCCAGTTCTCGCATCACTCAGTCTTCTCGTGAAAAAATCCTGCAAATCGGCAACGAGCCGCCGCGCGCCCAGCGCGCGCGAGGTTAGCCGCAAATAGGGCTCGATTTCGATCAAATCCTCGACGGTGATCCGATATCCGCCCGGCCGCGGCGGGATGCGGTACCAGGGCGCGCCCTTGGTCAGCATGACCGGCTCGCAGACGATGCTGACGAGGAGCAGCGGCCGCCGCGTCAGCGTCGCCACATTGGCGAAACCGCGGCGGAAATGCAGCGGCATGCCGGGGACTGTACGGGTTCCCTCCGGAAAGATGATCAGGTTCTGCCCCTCATCGAGAGCCAGCCGGCAGGCCTCGACGAAGGCCTCCGCCTCCAGGTCGTTGCGGATATAGCCCATCACCCGCACCATGCCCTTCAGGAAAGGATTGCGGAAGAGCTGGTGTTTGACCACGCATTGCGCATGCGGCACATGGGCGATGAGCAGCACGACATCGATCAGGGTCGGATGATTGGCGACGACGATGACGCCACGGCAGGCAGCGAGGCGCTCGGCGCCGGAAAGCCGCAGCGTGATGATGCCGAGACCCTGCAGCGCTGTGGCGAACAGCCGGAAGCTCCATTGGACGATCCGTTGCCCCCGTTCCCGCGCCTGCATACGGTCGCGCGCCGTCCAGCCGGCGAGCGGTATGACGAGGGTGGCGAGCACGACGCCGCCAAGGCCGAAGCCGATGAAGGCGAGCCCGGTCACCGCCAGCCGCCAGGCATGATTGAGCCGCTCACGCAGCATGGCGCCACCGCCAGGTCCGCCATCGGCCCGTAAGCGAGAGTTCGTCCGCGCCGCCAAGCAGGAACCGCAGGAAGGCAAGGGAAGGCGACTCGGCGGGTTCCGTGCCCGCCTTCTCTTCCCGGGCCGGTTCCAGGGTCATGGTGACGGCCGGCCCCGATCCGGCCGCCTTTAGGACCAGCGCCAGGCCGATCGGTGTTTCGGCCGGATCGCGGAAGGGCTCGAACGGTGTGGGCAGCGGCTCGTCGTAATGCACCAGCACGACCGGCTGCTCCGGCGCGGCCTTGACCAGCACGGCTGCCTCCAGCAGCCCGGCCTGGAAGCTTTCGCGGCCTGCCGCGATCGCCGTATGCCCGGCGCGATTGCCGCTGGCGATCGAGATCAGTCCGGCGATGGCATTGTGCACGGAGAGGCTGAAGTCGGTCGGCGACAGGGGTTCCTCCGCGACGAGCTGGCGAAGCAGGTTCAGATTGCGCTGGAACTCGCCGTGCCGCGAGCAGAAGACGAGCCGTGGTTGTCCTGTCAGCGGGGCGAGCCCGAAGAGCGCCTCGGCGGCGAGCAGGCCAGCTTGCCGGAGGCGCCGGCGCAGGCTCGCCGGCACTGGGGCGGCGGCATCGGCCGCAGGCTGTGCCGGTGCGCCGGCCCAGTCGAGCCAGGCCGCCCGGCCACGGCGCTCCGGGGATGCCGCCATCCAGTCCGTGACCTGGAACCGCAGGCGCGCTTCGGGGGCGGTCGGTCGCGATCTGGTCAATTCGGTTGCGGTCTCGCTCATGCTCCGGTCAGGTCGGCGTCCATTGGCCGACGAATCGGGCCATGGCGCCGAAAACTGGCGATCGGCGACAGGCCATGTCCATCCCCTCGTGAATGACTGCAAGATACTATGGGAAAATGCGATGGCGGGGTATGGCCCGAATGTTGTCCTGTTCGGTGGTCTTTGGCATTGGCAAGGTGCCCGCCGCGGCGCCGGCGTCAGCCGGATCTTCAGGATTTCCCGGCAATTCGACCGCCGCCCGGGCCGGACTGCACCGGGCGCAGTCCATCGCCGCCCGGGAGCTGCTCGCATGTCTTGGCGCCCTCCACGGAAATGGCGGAGCTGAGCTGGAGCGAGATGCCGCCGGCCGGCCGAAGCTGCGGCTCGGCGATGGCAGTCTGCTGAACGCCTCGATTGCCCATTCCGGACACCATGTCGCCGCCGCGCTCGCGCTCCAGGGTCGGGTCGGCATCGACGTGGAACGGATCGAACCAGGCCGCGACTGGAGGGCCATTGCGCGCGCGGCCTTCGGCCCGGCGGAGGCCGCCGCTTCGTTGGCGCGGGGTCCTGAGACCTTCTATCGAATCTGGTGCCTGCGCGAAGCCCTGGCCAAGGCGACCGGCGCCGGTCTTGCGCTCGTCATGGATCGTCGGGACCGATTCCCGCAGGGTGCAGCGGTCGATGGCGCGACCGTGCGGCTGCCGGAAGGCGACTGGCAATTTCGGGTGAGTCGGCTGCCGGGCTGCATGCTTGCCCTCGCCTGGGACATGCCCGGCGCGGCCCATGCCGCGGACATTCCGGGCTGCGGCTGTTTTTTGGGCGAATCCTGACGCACTGCACAAAAACCGTTCGCCCGCCGCCCGCGCCGTGCGGGAGCGCCGGCACAGCTGGAATTCAATGCTCCACCCCTAAGTCAGTGAAGCGACAGGCGTTATCGCCGGTTCCCGGGAACTGGCACGGGCTTTGAAATGAATCCGCTGCGGCGCGTCATCGGGGCGCGGACACACGGAGGCATGAAAGACATGGGCTTCAGCATTTCACTGGCAAGTCGCCGGCTGAGACAAAGGCTCGGCGCGGGACTGTTCGGCGCGGCGCTTGCCGGCTCGGCGGCGCTGGCGCCGGCCGCGATGGCGCAGGACACGATCAAGGTCGGCATCCTGCATTCGCTCTCCGGCACCATGGCGATCAGCGAGACGACCCTGAAGGACGTCATGCTGATGCTGATCGAGGAGCAGAACAGGAAGGGCGGCGTGCTTGGCAAGAAGCTCGAGGCCGTGGTGGTGGACCCGGCATCGAACTGGCCGCTTTTCGCCGAGAAGGCGCGCGAGCTGATCCAGAAGGACAAGGTCGCGGCCGTGTTCGGCTGCTGGACCTCGGTCAGCCGCAAGTCGGTGTTGCCGGTATTCGAGGAGCTAAACAACATCCTCTTCTATCCGGTGCAGTATGAGGGCGAGGAATCGTCGCGCAACGTCTTCTACACAGGCGCGGCGCCGAACCAGCAGGCGATCCCGGCGGTCGACTATCTGCGCGAAAATGAAGGAGTCCAGCGCTGGGTGCTGGCGGGCACGGACTATGTCTATCCGCGCACGACCAACAAGATCCTGGAAACCTATCTCAAGTCGAAAGGCGTCAAGGACGAGGACATCCTGATCAACTACACCCCGTTCGGGCATGCCGACTGGCAGTCGATCGTGGCGCAGATCAAGCGTTTCGGTGCCGCGGGCAAGAAGACGGCGGTGGTCTCGACGATCAATGGCGATGCCAACGTGCCCTTCTACAAGGAGCTGGCCAACCAGGGTATCAACGCCAAGGACATCCCTGTCGTTGCCTTCTCGGTGGGCGAGGAGGAACTGGCCGGCATCGACACCAAGCCGCTGGTCGGCCATCTCGCCGCATGGAACTACTTCATGTCGATCGATTCGCCGGAGAATGCCGACTTCATCAAGAAGTGGCAGGCCTTCACCAAGAATGCCAAGCGGGTCACCAACGATCCGATGGAGGCGCACTATATCGGCTTCAACATGTGGGTGAAGGCGGTCGAAAAGGCAGGCACGACCAATCCCGATGCGGTGATCGACGCCCTGATCGGCGTGGCCGTGCCCAATCTCTCCGGCAGCTATTCGGCGATGATGCCGAACCATCACATCACCAAGCCGGTGCTGATCGGCGAGGTGCAGGCGAACGGCCAGTTCGACATCGTCTGGCAGACCGCCGGTCTGGTGGTCGGCGACGAATGGTCCGATTACCTGCCGGATTCGAAGAACCTGATCGCCGACTGGCGCAAGCCGCTGGCCTGCGGGAACTTCAACGTCGCGACCGGCAAGTGCGGCGGCAAGGACTAACCGTCCTTCAGGCAGAGTGAGCATCCCGTCCGCCCGCCTGGGCGAAAGCCCGGTGGCCGGGCGGGATGTCACGCGGACATGAGCCCCAAGCGGAGCGACATGCGCATGCCATACCCACGCCGGATCCTTGGCCAGCTCTTGCTCTGGATCAGTCTCTGCCTTTCCGGACAGGCCATCGCCGACGCCGCCTCTCTGGATCAGGCGATCCGCCGGCTGGGCCAGGGCGGCTTCGACGGCACCGAGAAGGCGATCGGGGAACTGCTGGCAAGCGGCGATCCGCGGGTCGTGCCGATCCTTGAGGCACTGGCCGCCGGATCGCTGCAGGTCCGCAAGGCGGACGGCGCCATCTTCATTGCCCGCCAGGAGGGCGGCGAGGCGCGCCTGATCGATCCGTTGACCGGGGAGGTGGCGGGCGCGGCAAGCCCGGGCACGATGGAACGGGTCCGAATGAACAACCGCCTGCGCCGGGTTATCGAGGCGGCGCGCGGCGCACTTACTCTCCGGAGCCCCGATCCAGCCATTCGCCGTCAGGCGGCCGATGCATTGTTCCGACGCGCCGATCCGGACGCGCGTGTCGCGCTCGAAGCGGCGCTCGCGGCGGAAAAGGATCCGGCAATCGCGCGACGGATGCGCGAGGCACTGGCGGTGCTCACGCTCGCAGGCGCAGCGGAGGAAGCGGCGCGTCTCGAGGCCGTCGCCGTGCTCGCGCGACGCGGCGACCGCGAGTCGCTTGCCATTCTGGCGCCGCTGGCGGCCCGCGGCGAAGGCGAGCTGAGCCGGGCGGCGGAGGCCGCGCGGCAAGCGATCGAGCACGAACTCCGGCTGTGGGAGATTGGTCAGAATGTCTGGTACGGCGTCTCGCTCGGCTCGGTCCTGCTGCTTGCGGCGATCGGCCTTGCCATCACTTTCGGCGTGATGGGCGTGATCAACATGGCCCATGGCGAGATGGTGATGATCGGCGCCTACACGACATTCGTCGTGCAGGAAGTGATTCGCGCCCACATGCCCGGGCTCTCCGACTATTCCCTGGCCGCGGCGCTGCCGCTCGCCTTTGCCGTCTCGGGCCTGCTCGGCATCGCCGTCGAGCGCGGCATCATCCGATATCTCTATGGGCGTCCGCTGGAGACGTTGCTTGCCACCTGGGGCCTCTCCCTCGTGCTCCAGCAGGCCATCCGCTCGGCCTTCGGGCCGACCAACAAAGAAGTGGCAAATCCATCCTGGATGAGCGGCGCCTTCGAGGTCGGGCATCTTGCGATCACCTGGAACCGCCTGTGGATCGTGCTGTTCGCCCTCTCGCTGTTCGCGCTGCTCATGACACTGCTGCGCCGCAGCGCCTTCGGCCTGCAGATGCGGGCCGTGACGCAGAACCGGGCCATGGCGGGCTCCATGGGCATCCGCACGCCGATGGTGGACGCACTGACCTTCGGGCTGGGTTCGGGCATCGCCGGGATTGCCGGCGTGGCGCTCAGCCAGATCGACAATGTCAGTCCCAATCTCGGCCAGGGCTACATCATAGACAGCTTCATGGTGGTGGTTTTCGGCGGTGTGGGCAATCTCTGGGGTACGCTCGTCGGCGCGCTTACGCTTGGCATCGTCAACAAGATGGTCGAGCCGCATGCCGGCGCCGTCCTGGGGAAGATCATGGTCTTGGTCTTCATCATCCTCTTCATCCAGAAACGCCCGCGCGGGCTCTTCGCGCTGAAGGGAAGGGCGTTCGAGACATGATCGCGCGTTTCTTCCTTGCCGGCTTCGACCGGCGCGTCGCGCTGGCGCTCATCGCCGTGCTGGCTATCGGGACGGTCGTGCCGCTGCTCAACCTGATGCTGCCGGCAAGCCATGTCCTGCATGTGCCGGACTACATGGTGGCGCTGATCGGCAAGTACCTCACTTTCGCCCTTCTCGCCCTGTCGGTCGATCTCGTCTGGGGCTATTGCGGCATCCTCTCGCTCGGCCATGGGGCCTTTTTCGCGCTCGGTGGCTATGCCATGGGCATGCATCTGATGCGCGAGATCGGGCCGCGCGGGGTCTATGGGCATCCGGTTCTGCCGGACTTCATGGTCTTCCTGAACTGGAAGGAGCTACCCTGGTACTGGCACGGGTTCGACCAGTTCTGGTTCGCCGCGCTCATGGTCGTTCTCGCGCCGGGCCTGCTTGCATTCGCGCTCGGCTGGTTCGCCTTCCGCAGCCGCGTGACCGGCGTCTATCTTTCGATCATCACCCAGGCCATGACCTTCGCGCTGATGCTCGCCTTCTTCCGCAACGATATGGGATTTGGCGGAAACAACGGGCTCACGGACTTCAAGGACCTGCTCGGCTTCAACCTGCAGGCGGCGACGACGCGGGCCGGCCTTCTCGCCGCCTCCTCGCTGGCGCTGGCGCTCGGTCTTCTGCTCGCTTCCGCCATCGTCGGCTCGCGCCTCGGCAAGGTACTGGTCGCGCTGCGCGACGCGGAAGGGCGTGCGCGCTTCCTCGGCTATCCGGTGGAGCGCTACAAACTCTTCGTCTTCACGATCTCCGCCGCCATGGCCGGCGTCGCCGGCGCGCTCTACGTGCCACAGGTTGGCATCATCAATCCGGGCGAGTTCTCTCCGGCAAACTCCATCGAAGCGGTGATCTGGGTGGCGCTCGGCGGCCGCGGGACGTTGGTGGGCCCGCTGATCGGCGCGGGACTGGTGAACTACCTCAAGACCTACCTGACGGCGGCGATGCCCGATGCGTGGCTGTTCGCCCTTGGCGGGCTGTTCATTCTCGTGACACTCGCATTGCCGCGTGGCGTGCTCGGGCTTTTCGACCGGGATGCGAGACGGCCGCGAACTGCTGCTGTCGACCCAATCCCCAAGGCAGCGGAGTAGACCGATGAGCCTCACCGGCGCGCTGCTCTATCTTAACGACGTCACCGTCACTTTCGACGGGTTCCGGGCCTTGAACGGTCTTTCCCTGGTCATCGAACCCGGAGAGATGCGGGCGATCATCGGGCCGAACGGGGCGGGCAAGACGACGATGATGGACGTCATCACCGGCAAGACGCGCGCCGATCGCGGCGAAGTCCTGTTCGAGGGCGCACGGGATCTCACGCGCCTCGATGAGGCTGAAATCGCCGAACTGGGCATCGGCCGGAAGTTCCAGCGTCCCACGGTCTTCGATCACCACAGCGTATTCGACAATCTCCTTCTGGCGCTCAAGGGACCTCGCTCCGTCTGGCCCACTCTCCTCGCACCCTTGCGCGGCGCGGAGCGCCAGCGAATCCGCGAGATCATGGAGATCGTTCGTCTGCGCGGGCTGGCCGCAGAGATCGCCGGGAACCTGTCGCATGGCCAGAAGCAGTGGCTCGAGATCGGGATGCTGCTCGCGCAGGATCCGAAGCTGATGCTGGTGGACGAGCCGGTTGCCGGAATGACCGATGCCGAAACGGCGGCGACGGCGGAACTGCTGCGGGAGATCAACCGCACACGGTCGGTGATCGTGGTGGAACACGACATGGCCTTCGTCCGCGAACTCGATGTCAAGGTGAGCGTCCTGCACGAAGGCTCGGTGCTGGCGGAGGGATCGCTGGAACATGTCAGCGCCGATCCACGCGTCATCGAAGTGTATCTGGGGCGATAGGGTTTCCGGCCATGCTCGAGGTCAAGGACATAAATCTTCACTACGGCGCGGCGCAGGCGCTGCGTGGCGTGAGCCTCCAGGTCGTCAAGGCGCGCATCACTTGCGTCCTGGGGCGCAACGGCGTGGGAAAGACCAGCTTGCTGCGCGCCATTGCCGGGCATCACGGAATTTCGGCCGGACATATCCTTTTCGATGGAATGGACATTTCCCGCCTCAGGCCGCACGAGCGCGCCCGTCTTGGCATCGCCCTGGTCCCGCAGGGAAGGGAGATTTTCCCGCTTCTCAGCGTGCGGGAGAACCTGGAAACGGGGTTCGCCGTCCTGCCGCGCCGCGAGCGCCGCCTGCCCGACGAGGTTTTCGCGCTCTTTCCCGCGCTGAAGGACATGCTGGGCCGGCGCGGCGGCGACCTCTCCGGGGGGCAGCAGCAGCAGCTTGCCATCGCGCGCGCTCTCGTCATGCGTCCGCGCCTGCTGGTCCTGGACGAGCCCACGGAGGGCATCCAGCCATCGATCATCAAGGATATCGGCCGTGCCATCGCCTATCTCCGGGACTAGATGGGCATGGCGATCCTGCTGGTCGAACAGTATTTCGACTTCGCCCGGGAACTGGCCGACACCTTTATCGTGATGGATCGGGGCGAAGTGGTGCTCCGTGGCGAGGGCCGCGGGATGGACGAGACGGCGGTGCGCGCCCGCCTGACCGTCTAGAGCCTTTCGCCATTACCATCGAAGAGCAGCGCCCGCTCCGGATCGGCATCGAGCGCGATCCGATCGCCTGGCCGCGGACCGGGCAGTTCGCGATGCCGGAAAATGACCGACTGGCCATCGCCGATCCGCAGGTGAACAAGGCGCGTCTCGCCAAGCTCCTCCACCAGGGTGACTTCGCCCCGCAAAACTCCCTCGCCGGAAGTCGGATGCAGGTCCTCCGAGCGCAGGCCGAGCGTGAGTTGCCCGCGCGGCAACTCGCCGCTATGCGCGATCGAACCACCGCCCGGTAGCAAGAGGCCGCCCTCGCCGCTCTGCACCTCCAGAAGGTTCATGCGCGGCGAACCGAGAAATCCGGCGACGAACAGGTTGCGCGGCTGCCGGTAAAGTTCGGCGGGCGGGCCGACCTGCTCGACCCGGCCATCGTTGAGCAGGACCATACGGTCGGCGAGCGTCATGGCCTCCACCTGATCGTGGGTGACGTAGATCATCGTCGCCCTCAGTTCGTCGTGCATGCGGGCGATCTCGACGCGCGTATCGGCGCGCAGGCCGGCATCCAGGTTGGAAAGCGGCTCGTCAAAGAGGAAGACCTGCGGCTCGCGCACGATCGCGCGGGCGATCGCGACGCGCTGGCGCTGGCCGCCGGAGAGTTCGCGCGGCCGCCGCTCGAGGAGCTCTGCGATCTGCAGCTTTTCGGCGACGGCGCGCACCCGCGCGTCCAGGTCCGCCCGGCTCGCACCGGCCAGGGACAGGCCGAAGGCGATGTTGCGATAGACGTTCATGTGCGGATAAAGGGCGTAGGACTGGAAAACCATGGACACCCCGCGCTTGGCGGGGGGCACCTGGCTCACCTCGCGCCCGCCGATCCAGATCTCGCCCGAGGTCGCTTCCTCCAGACCCGAAATCAGGCGGAGCAACGTCGACTTGCCGCAGCCGGAAGGGCCGACGAATACGACGAACTCGCCATCCTCGACCCGCAGATCGATGCCGTGAATGACCTCCGTGCGCCCGAACGACTTGCGCAATCCGACGAGCCTCACTTCAGCCATGGGTCACCCCTTCACCGCGCCGGCCGTAAGCCCGGCCACCAGCCGGCGCTGGAAGACCAGAACGAGGGCGATCAACGGCAGGGTGACGGTGACAGACGCGGCCATGATGCCGCCCCAGGGAAGCTCGAACTCGCTGCCGCCGGTGATCAGCGCGATGGCGACCGGCACGGTGCGCTGTTCGTTCGAGAGAATGAAGGTGAGCGCAAAAAGGAACTCGTTCCAGGCGACGATGAAGGCCAGCAGCCCGGTCGTGACCATGGCCGGCCAGAGCAGCGGCAGGAAGATGCGCACGATGAGGGTCCATGGTCCGGCGCCATCCATGATGGCCGCTTCCTCGATCTCGCGCGGCAACTCCCGCATGAAAGAGGTCAGGACCCAGATGGTGAAGGGAAGGGTGAAGATCATGTAGGAGAAGACCAGAGAGAGCAGGCTGTTGAACAGGCCAAAGGCGCGCACCAGCTCGAACATGCCGGAGAGCACGGCCACTTGCGGGAACATGGAGACCGCGAGTACGGCGAAGAGCAATGCGCTCCGGCCCCGGAAGCGGATGCGGCCGAGGGAGAAGGCGGCGGTGAGGCCAAGCAGCAGCGAGAGCGCGACGACGGCAAAGGCGACGAGGACGGAATTCAGGATGTTCAGCGCGAATGGCTGCTCGCTGAAGATCCGGGCGTAGTTCGAAAAGTCGATCTGACGCGGCCAATAGTCGACGGAAAAGATCGCGCTGCCCCCCTTCATGCTGGTCAGGACGGCGTAATAGAAGGGAAACAGCAGATAGACGAGCAGGACCGCCACCAGCAGCCGGAAGGCCAAGGCCCTGGCCAGCGCCATCATTGGCGCCGCCCGAGGACTTCGCCGCGCATCGCCAGCAGGCAGAGAACGCTGAGCAGCGCGATCACGACGAAGAGCAGAACCGAAGCGGCCGAACCGCTACCCGCATCCTGGAAATCGACCAGCATCTGGCGCGCATGCACCGACAGGGTCAAGGTCGCGTCGGCATTGCCGGTCATCACGTAGACAAGGTCGAAGACCCGCATCGCATCGAGGAAGCGGAAAATGACCGCGACAATCAAGGCCGGCCGGATCAGGGGCAGGGTCACGAAGAAGAAGACCTTCGCCGGATGGATGCCGTCCACCCTGGCCGCCTCATAGCAGTCCTCCGGCAGCATCTGAAGCGCCGCAAGGACCAGCAACGCGACGAAAGGAGTGGTTTTCCACACATCGACGGCGATCACCGACCAGAGGGCGAGATCGGCGTCGGCGAGCCAGGCAAGCGGCGCGCCGATCAAGCCGAGGCGCAGCAGGAGATCGTTCACGATGCCGAACTGGTCGTGCAGCATCCAGGCCCACATCTTGGCCGATACGACAGTGGGAATGGCCCATGGGACAAGGACGGCGGCACGCATCAGGCCGCGAAAGCGGAACCTTGCGTTCAGGATCAGGGCGATGAGGGTCCCCAGGACGACTTCGGCGGCGACCGAGACGAAGGCGAAGGTCAGGGTATTGCGGAGCGCGAGCCACCAGAGCGGATCGGCCAGCAGGCCGTACCAGGCGCCATCGTCCTTCACCAGGTAGTTCTCGAAACCGACGAAGCGCGCGGTCCCGGCGGCGCCAAGCGAGGCATCGGTCAGGCTGAGCAAAAGGGTGCGAGCGAGCGGCCATAAAGCAACGATCGCCAGAACGAACAGCATCGGCGCCAGGAACAGCCACGCGGTACGCACCCGCGCGCGCGTCAGCGAATCATGTGCCGCTGCCGCCACTCTCCACCTACCAGCGACCGCGCCGCCCGATGCGGTTGAGTTCCACGGCGAGCGCGGCGAGCCTTGCGTCCGCCGCCGCATTACCGGACAGGATCTCGTGACCGGCGCGCCAGATCGCGCTGGAGACGCGGTTGTAATGCACCCCCGTCACGCTGGATGGGCGGGCGACCGCGTTCTGGAACGAATCGAAAAGCTGGCCGAAGAAGGGGTTTGCCGCCAAAACTTCCGGGTCCTCGTAGAGGGCGGGAATAGTGGGATTGTAGGCGCCGCGAATGGCGCGGATCTTCTGCTGCGCCCGGCTGGTCAGGAACGCCACCAGGCTGGCCGCCTCACTGGGATGACGGGAATAGCGCGAGACGGCCAGATGCCAGCCGCCGAGCGTGCCTGTCGTCTTGCCGCCTTCGCCCGTGCCTCGCGGCAGGGCGAGAACGCCGACCTTGCCACGAACCGGGCTGTCGGCGCCCTGCGCCAGGGCCCAGGCGTAAGGCCAGTTGCGCATGAACACGGCATTGCCGCTCTGGAACACGCCGCGCGCGGCTTCCTCGTCGTAATTGAGCACGCCACGCGGCGCAATGTCGCCGATCCAGGACGCGGCGAGCGCCAGGGCCGATCTCGCCGCCGCGTTGTCGATGGTGACCTTGCCATCATCGCCGACGAAGTTCCCGCCGCCATGCGAATCGATCCACTCGAGGATGTTGCAGGTAAGCCCCTCATAGGCCCGGCCCTGGAAAACAAAGCCCCAGAGGTCGCGGTTACCCGCCTCCCGCTCGGCGCGCTGGATGGCGCGGGCCACCTCGGTCATCTCCTGCCAGGTGGCCGGCGGCGCCAGGCCATGTTTCTCCAGCAGGTCACGACGGTAGTAGAGCACGCCGGCATCGGTCCACCAGGGCAGCGCCAGAAGCTTGCCGTCGATGCGGTCGTTCTCGATCAGGTTTGGAAAATGCTGCCCGGCCGCATCGCCCACATGCGGGGCGAGGTCGACCAGATGCGGCGCGAGGATGCCGGGCCAGATCACGTCGATCTGCAGCACGTCGATATCCGATGCGCCTGCGGCCAGCACCTGCTGGTAGAGCGCCAGGCGCTCGGTCGAGGAATTGGGCGTCGATACGATACGGACCCGGTGTCCGCTCGCCGCCTCCCAGGCGCGGACCGCATCGCCGCAGAGCTGCAGTTCGACGCCGACGGCGCCGCAGGAAATGGCGATCTCCACCGGCTCGGAGGTTGCCGGCCGCGCCATTGCCAGCGCGGAAAACGAAAGCAGGATTGCGCCAATGACACGCGGCATCCACTTCATCGCCGTTCCTCCCGAATCTGCCGGGCGGGTGCGTGCGCTCACGCCGCCGCGGAGGGCAGCGCCGTGCCGCGCCCGCCGCCGATCTCGCCGAAGCGCTCGAAGGTATGTTCCGCCCAGCGTGCGACGTCGTAATGCCGGACGGTCTCGTACATCGCGGCAATGCGTGCCCTTGCCTCCTCCTCCGTCATGTCCAGCGCCTGGTCGAGCGCGGCATCCATCGCCCGGGCGGAATAGGGATTGGTCAGCACCGCTTGCGGCAGTTCTACGGCGCAGCCGGCGAACTCCGACAGGACCAGGGTGCCGGGCATGCCTTTCTTCGCGGCCACGTACTCCTTTGCCACCAGGTTCAGGCCGTCGCGCAGCGGAACGGTGACGCAGATATCGGCCATCCGGTAATAGGCAATCAGGCGGTCGAAGGGCACCGAGTTGGTGAACAGCAGGATCGGCGTCCAGCGCAGGGTGGAGTAACGGCCATTGATCCGACCGACCAGTGCCTCGATCTCGCGCTGCATGTCGCGATAGACCCGCATCGAGCTCGCGGCGCGCACCGAGGTGACCATGAGCTTGATGCGGCCATGCAGTTCGCCGCGGCGCTCCAGCAAGCGCTCGAAAGCGAGCAGGGTCTCGCGCATTCCCTTCGTGTAGTCGGTCCTGCCGACGGCGATGAGCAGCTGCTGATCGCCCAGTTCCTCTTTCAGGCTGGCCTGCAGCTTGCGGCTGGGCTCCTGCTCGAGCAACTCGGCGATGACAGGCGGGTTGGCGCCGACGGGAAACGCGTCGATGGCGACATCGCGACCATTGTGGCGCAGGCGGGTCGGCGTCACCGGCTCCGACAGCGCGAGGCCCACCGGCGACATCCCGGCCTCGACCCGGGTTTGCGCGCTCACCTCGGCGCCCCGAAGCACGCGCGCCACGTCGGCGAAGTTGCGGGCATAGCGCGGGATATGGAAGCCCACCAGGTCGCAGTCGAGCAGGCTGTCGGCGATCTCCTCGCGCCAGGGCAGGATGTTGAAGACGTCCGGCGCCGGAAAGGGTGTGTGATGGAAGAAGGCGATGCGAAGGTCGGGGCGGAGCTGGCGCAGGTATTTCGGAACCAGCCACAGATTGTAGTCATGCACCCAGACCAGGGCACCTTCCGCCGCCTGGGCAGCCGCCGCCTCGGCGAACAGCGCATTCACCTCGCGAAAGGTCTTCCAGTCGACGTCATCGTAGCGGAACAGCCAGGGAAACGAATGCAGGATCGGCCAGAGGACTTCCTTGGAGGTGACGTGATAGAAGCTGCGGACCTGCTCGGGCGTCAGCGGAAGCCGCGAGACGCTGTATGTGCCATAACTGTCCTCGATCTTAATCACCCGCTCGAACTTCGCCTGCTGGCGCGAGGCGACCTGCTTCCAGGCGACCCAGGCGCCGATGCCCTTGTCGACCCTGCC
>JAHCJR010000021.1 GCA_026126165.1 Alphaproteobacteria bacterium | reverse complement strand
CGAGTTCCAGCCCGCGCCCGAGGCAGTGGCCATGGATGCCGGCGATGAACAGCTTGTCGCTGTCCCAGATGCGGCACTGGCGCACATGATGCTTTCCGTAGATGTCGAGCCAGGGCGCCAGCGCGGTCGGATCCTCGTTGCCGGCGATGTCCGCGCCGACCGAGAAGGCGCGGCCGCGGCCGAGCAGCACGACGGCACGTATGTGCGCGCTGCCGAGCGCGCGCTCCAGGCAGGCATCGAACGCCGCCCAGAGATCGCGGCTCAGGGCATTGAGCTTTTCCGGGCGGTTCAGGGTGATGATGGCGAGCTTGTCCTCTTCCTCGTAGATCGCCAGTTGCGCCCCGCCAGGGCCGTCCTTCGTATCCGTCATCGCACCTGCTCCATGCTTTCAGCCTGCCGCCCTGTATCGGCTTGCCGGACGCGCCAGGCCGAGATTCTCGCGCAAGGTACGGCCCTCGTATTCGCGCCGGAACAGGCCGCGCCGCTGGAGCTCCGGGATGACGTGTTCGACGAAGTCGTCGAGCCCGCCGGGAAGATAGGATGGCTGCACGATGAAGCCGTCGGCCGCTTCCTTGCGGAACCATTCCTCCATCGCATCGGCGACCTGCGCCGCCGTGCCGATGACGAGCGCCGAGCCGCGCGCCCCGGAAAAGCGTTCGTAGAGCTGGCGGATGGTGGGGTTCTCCCGCTGCACCACGTCGAGGACGTTCCGCACCGTGGTCTGGCTGGCATTGGTATTGACCGGAATGCGCTCGATGGGCAGCGGCCGGTCGATCGGCAGGTCGCTGAGGTCGGTCCCGCCCAGTTCCGCCGAAAGCAGGGCGCGTCCGACATCGGGATGGATCAGCGATTGCAGGAAGGCGTGCTGCTCCCGCGCTTCCGCTTCCGTCCGGCCGACGAAGGTGGCGAACCCCGGCATCACCTTGAGATCGCCCGGCGCGCGGCCATGCTTCGCGAGGCGTCCCTTCACATCGGCATAGAAGGCGCGCGCCTTGTCGATCGACTGTTCCTGGATGAAGACCACTTCCGCCGTCTCCGCCGCGAGTTCCCGACCGGTCTCGGAAGATCCGGCCTGGAAGATCACGGGATGGCCCTGCGGCGGCCGGGCCATGTTGAGCGGCCCGCGCACCGCATAGTATTTGCCCCGATGATCGAGCCGATGCAGCTTGTGCGGCAGGAAGTAGCGCCGGCTCGCCCGGTCCCGCACGAAGGCATCGTCGTCCCAGCTATCCCAGAGACCGAGCACGACCTGCACGAACTCTCTCGCCCGTTCGTAGCGTTCGGCGTGGGAATAGTGCGCTTCGCGGCTGAAGTTCAGGCTCGCGGTCTGGTTCGACGAGGTGACGACGTTCCATCCGGCGCGGCCATGGCTCAGATGGTCGAGCGAGCCGAACAACCGGGCGATGTTGTAGGGCTCGTTGAAGCTGGTGGAGGCGGTGGCGACGAGGCCGACCCGTTCGGTCACTGCCGACATGGCCGAAAGCAGCGTCAGCGGCTCGAAATAGGCCATGTATTGCGGCCAGCGGCTCAGTGCCTCGAGATCGCCTCCCCGGGTCGCCGAGGAGTCGGCAAGAAAGACGAGGTCGAATCGCCCGCGTTCGGCCGTCCGCGCCATATCCAGATAGTGTTCGGCGTTCGATCCGGCGTCGATCTGCGCCTTCGGATGCAGCCACGAGGCGACGTGATGCCCGGTCGGGTGATAGTGTGCCCCCAACCGCATCATCCGCGCCCTGCCTTCACCGCTCATCGACCGTGCTCCCCTGCCGCCTGAGGCGGCCACAGCCCTGCTCCTTACCCGGCAAGCGCGCGGGTCGGGCCGCGGCCCTCGCGGGCCGCGGCACCATTCGTCACTTCGCCAGCCACTCCAGGAAGCGCTCCTGCATGGTGGCGAGATTCGCCGCCTCCCAGGCGGCATCGGTCCTGACGAGCTGACGGGCATTCGGCTCGTAGCTCGGCATCTGGCGCACCAGCTCCTCCGGCAGGTATTGCAGCGCGTCCGGATTGATCGGGCCGTAGAAGACCCGGCGCGAGAATTCCGCCTGTGGCTTGGCCTGGGCGGTGAATTCAAGGAACCGCCAGGCGATGTCCTTGTTGGGCGCACCCTTCACGACACCCCACATGGTGCGGTAGGCGACGCCGCCATGCCAGACGATCTCGACCGGCACGCCCTGCGCGATCAGGTCGCTCGAGCGGGCATTCCAGAGCGGCAGCATGTCGACTTCGCCGTCGCGGATGAGCTGCTGGGACTGCGTGCCTTCCTTCCACCACACCTTGATATGCGGCTTGATCTCGTCGAGCTTGCGCAACGCGCGATCGACATCCATCGGGTAGACCTTGTCGAGCGGCACCCCGTCGGCCACCAGGGCGAAGGCCATGGACCTTGCGGCGCTGTGATACATGGCGCGGTTGCCGGGGAACTTCTTGACGTCCCAGAAGTCCGCCCAGTTCTGCGGCCCGCCATTCGGGAACTTGTCCTTGCGATAGCAGAGGTTCGTGCTCAGCACGCAGTTGGCGATGCCGTTGGCGAAGACCGCGTTCGGCGGCAGCTTGTCCTTGTTGACGATGGAATAGTCGATGGGTTCGGCGTAACCCTCGTTGTCCGCCCGCAGCCATTCCGGTTCGTTGATGCCGGTGACGTCCCATTCGTAATTGCGGCTTTGCACCTGTGCGCGCAGCTTCGCGGCGGAAACCGGCGCCACGGTGCGGATGCGGATGCCGGTCATCTCGGTGAACGGCTTGAAGAACGCCGCTTCCTGGGCCGTGGTCCAGACACCGCCCCAGGTATTGACGAAGAGGGTCCGCGTCTGTGCCGCCGCCGGGCGGGAGATGATGAAGGGCGCGGCCTTGGCGATACCCAGGCTCGCCGCACCGGCAAGGACGGCCCGGCGGCTTGGACGGATCAGTTTTCCCATGTTTTTCCCCATTCAGGTTCGGTGGTTCGTGATCTGCTCGAAGGGGCCGGGGGATCGGGAGGCCCGGAAAGCGCTCCGGGTCACTGTCCGATTATCGCCCTTCAGTTCGATAATCGATCACACTACTATGCGTCATCTCTTTCGCGCGTCAAGCGGATTTGCCCCGCCCCGGCGGGTTTCGTCCGTGCGAACATCGCGACCGACCGAGGAGAGGCGCGCGCATGCCGGCCAAGAAGAAGCAGGACGACTATTTTTCCGACTCTCTGGAACGGGGTTTGCGGATACTGCAGGCCTTCGACCGCGTCACGCCGCGGCTGCGCGCCAGCAGCCTGGCCACCAAGGTGGGCATCCCGCGCTCGGCGGCGCGACGCTTCCTGCTCACGCTCCGCGACCTCGGCTATGTCGGCGTCGACGGCGACTACTTCTTCCTTCTGCCGCGCGTGCTCGATCTCGGGCATGGCTATCTGGCATCGAACAACATCGACCTGATGATCCAGCCGCTGCTCCATGCGCTGGCGCAGGAGACCCAGGAATCGGCCAGCCTTGCGGTGCTCGACCGGTCGGAAGTCCTGGTGGTCGCACGCGCCACCTACCGCTATATCGACCTTGAGGTCGGCCCCGGCACGCGCATGCCGGCCTATGCGACGGCACTCGGCCAAGTGTTGCTCGCCGCCCTGCCGCCGGAGAAGCTTGCCTCCTACCTGGCGGGCGCGCGGCTTGCGGCGCACACGGACCGGACGATCCGCAGCGGCACGGCGCTCAGGACGAGACTCACCAAGGTGGCGCGCCAAGGCGTCGCCATCGTGCGCGGCGAACTCGTGGGCGATCTGCATGCGATCGCCATCCCTGTGCGCGATGCGGGCGGCACGGTGGTTGCCGCGCTCAACGTCTCGACCCACGGCAACCGGCTTCGCCGCCCGCTCGATCTCGCCGGCACGCTCGAACTGCTGCAGCGTACGCGGATGCAGATCGAGGCCGGGCTGCGCGCGATGTCCCATATATCGCTCGGCTCCCCTTTCCAGGTGGCGGCGCGGACCGGGACCGGGCGCTGACGCGAACCGGTCAGCCGGTGGCGGAAATCATGATCATCTCGACCTTCATCGCCGGGTTGGCGAGCCTGGCCTGGAAGCAGGCACGCGAGGGCGGCGCTTTCGGATCGATCCAGGCATCCCAGACGCGATTGACCGCGTCATAGTCCGCCATGTCGGCAAGCAGGATGGCGACGAACAGCAGGCCCGACTTGCTGGTTCCACCCATTGCGAGCCGCTCGTCCGCCTTCTCGAAGAGCTGCGCCGCCTGCTCGGCCGCGGAGAGCGCGGGATCGAAGGGGGATTTCGGCGTCACGGCGAAATAGAGCGTGCCGTTGTGCCGGACCGCCACGCTCGCGCGGGCGCCCGGGTTGAAGCGCTGGATCAGTTCCGCCAGTCCTTCGGCCATGCTGCTTTCTCCTCCTTCTCCTTCGATCTGCTTTCACGACGCCGCGATGTCGGTGCGGATCGGCGTCTCGATCTCGGCCGGCAGCAAGGTCCGCCAGCCTATGTCGCGCACGGTCTGCAGATGCTGCGTGCCGACTTGCACGCCCTGCTCATGCCATCGTCTGACCAGCGCCGCATGCGCCCGGGGGTCGAGGGCGAGAGCATATCGACCGGCATCGCCGGCATCCCTTTGCGCCAGATCGCGGACCTCCCCGATCAGGCGGTCCATGTCGGGCAGCAGCGCGGCGCTGGCGCAAAGGATCAGCGCTAGGCCATCGCCGGTAGGTAACCCGGTGCCCTCGCCGTCCGGCGCGAAGGCCGCCGCCATCAACCGGGCAAGAGACGCGCCGGAGAGGCCTTCGGCCAGGCGCGGCGGGGAGCCGGAAAGCGACGCGATCAGCGCGGCGAGCGCCGTGCCGCCGTTTACGGCACTGGCGGCGAAGAACCATGGTGCCGGTTCCGCCGGCAGGGCAAGCAGGCTCCGCGTCTCGCCCAGCGGCTCGCGGCTCGCGGCGGTGCCACGCGCCCAGTGGATCAGGCAGGCATGGCCCCGCCGCGCCGCCCGCACCGCCAGCGCCTCCAGCATCGAGAAGGCGCAGGCATCGCGCAGCAGCACCGCGCCTGCTCCGCCCGGCGCGCGCGCCGCATGATACGACGCGAGGTCGAGGGCGGCGATGGCGAAGGGCAATGCTGCCCGCCCGCCCGCCGCGACCCGGGCAGCGCAGGCGCCGGTCGTAAGCTCGGTCGCGTGCGGCGGCTCGAGCCGCCCTGCCTCCGTCTCCTCGATCAGCAGCGCGAGGCCATGGCCCCAGAGGGATTCGAGCATGGTGACCGCCTGTGCCGCCGGCATCGCCACCCCGATCGGCTGGCCGCTCGCCTGGATGGCAAGGGTGCTCCAGCGCGTCATCTCCGTCTGCGAGCCGGTGAGGGTCGCGCCGAATTCGGTGGGCACCCAGTTGGCGAGCCGCCGCAGGCGCGCCGCCGTGTTTTCCGGTCCCTCGACAATGCGCAACGGCTGGTAGGCGCCGGTCCGTCCCACCGGCATGTCCGCCGCGCCGGGTATGACCGGGAACGGCCAGAGGCCGCGAAATCCGGTCTCCAGATCGGCGACGATGGGCGCGCCCTGCAGCAGCGCGCCCTTGACCGAGCGTGGCGGCCGAGGGTCGAGCTTGTCCATGCCATAGAAGGCGAGGATGAAGCGGATCAGGCCGAAGGGTGGATGGCCGATATCGAGCGTGCTTTCGCGCGCCTCGGCATAGGCGCTGTCCTTCAGCGTGCAGATGCGCGCCGCAATGTTGCGGAATTCAGGCTCGCGCGCCAGCAGCTCGGCGAGCGGCAGCTCCGGGTCGCAGTCGCCAAGGCGGCGGTGGAGGTCGCGGATTCGCCGTGGCGCATCCATCTGCGATTCCGCCTCATGCTCCGGCAAGGAGCCGCGCAGACCCCTTCGCGGCTCGTAGGGCGCCTCGGATGAGACGTACCAGAAGAGGCCCGGCCGGTCCGCAGCCATGCCGGCGAATCGCAGCGCCCAGCCATAGGCGCGCTCGATGAGCGCCCGCATCTCGCCGGCGCGGAGCGTCGGGTCGATATCGAGCGTTTCTTCCACCGTCAGGGTGTCGGCGTGGCGTGCGACGATGTCGGGATGGATCTCGAGCAGGATCGCATCCAGAACCTCCGCCGTCTCGGGATGCAGCTCGCACTCCGCGCGCAGCGCGAGCCGGGCCCAGAGGCCGTGTCGCGCATCCGCCGTCGCGCCGGCCGCCGGTCCCGCGATCCAGCCCTCGATCTCCGCCAGTTCGGCGGCGATCCGCGCATGCGGCGCGAAGATGCCGTTGCCATCGCGCGGGTCCTCGGTGAAGTAGCGCCGCGCCCGCGCCAGCAGCTCGCGCAGCCGCCCGATCCCGGCATCGCCCGGCGCCGGCTCTCGCGCGCGCACCTCGGCCAGGGCCGCCTCCTTTGCCTCGGTCCAGCGATGGATCAGGAGGGGGTGGTTGTAGAGGAAGGGGATCAGGCCGAGGCCGGCGGAATTGCCGATACCGAGATAGCGCCGGAGGTTGGCATCGAGGCGGACCGCGCCGGCGCTGCGCTCGGCCGCCATGCAATCGACCAGGTCGCAGACATATTCGCGCAGCAGGAAGGCGGTGCAGATTTGCACGTGATAGGGCTTGCGGAACGGGTGGTCGGCGCCCAGACCCTCGAACGTGCGCATGCCGACGGCGCCGTTGGCGGTGAAGCCGGTGGTGCGGAAGATGTAGCCCACCTCGGCAAGCAGTGCGGGGTCCGGCTGGCGGCCCTCGGCGAGCGCGTCCACCACGTGATCGAACAGTCGCTCGCTGCGGTTGCCGCGTGTGTAGCCAAGCGTGTCGTAATCGAAGCGGCCATGGCGCTGCTTCGGAATCTCGCGCCGCATGTAGTCTTCGCGCTCCGGCGTCCATTCGCCCTGGCAGAGCGCGCCGGATGCGTCCCAGTTTACGTTGAAGCTCCGGTCGCCCTTGTCGCCGGCCGGAAAGTGGCTGGAGATGACCATGAAATGCAGCGCCTGGCGGCCATCGCTCAGCCGGTAGAGCACTTCGCCGGCGCCATCCCGGTCGAGCTCGATGCGCAGCTTCTCGACGCGCCAGCCGCCGCGGAACATATCGTCGAAGAATGTCCGCGCGAAGCTGAGCGGATTCGGATAGACCGCCGCCATTCGCTCGGGGGACATGACATAGTCGGCCGGGCGCAGCCGGCCGGGATCGGCGGGATCGATGCCGGCGATCGGGGCCGGCGCGGGCGGAGCCGGGACGGGCGCGCTCATCGGCGCGGCGATCCGCTCAGGCTGCCCTTGCCGCGCGCCGCTCCTCGCCGGGCGAGAAGACCTCGTCATAGATGCGCAGCCAGTTGCCGTGCGTGATCTTGTCCACTTCCTCCGCGCTGAATCCGGCCTTGCGCAACCCTTCTGGGATGACGCCGATCTGGTGGATCTCGCGGAAGAAATCCGCCGGCGCGACGGGGGTCAGCGAGCCTGTGGCGGAGGCGCCGTAGCCGCCGCCGCGGGTCCAGCGGCCCTTGCGCATCCAGAGATAGTCGGCCTCCTTGTGATTGTGGCTGCGGTCGGTGCCGATCCCGACATGGTCGATGCCCATCATCTCCACGGTGCGGGCCACCATGCCCGCCCAGGCCTCGACGCTGCGGCAATATTCGTCGCCCGTGATGTTGCGGTACGTGGCGCAGCCCAGGATGCCGCGATGCTCCTTGAGCGCGCGCAGCACGTCGTCGGGCTTGTTGCGCTTGTGCGGATAGAGGCTGGCCCAGTTGGCATGGGTCACCGCCACCGGCTTCTCCGATGTCTCGATGGCGTCAAGCGAGGTCTTGTTGCCGACATGGGACAGATCGACCAGGACGCCCACCCGGTTCATTTCCTGCACCACCTCGCGACCGAAGCGGGTGAGGCCGGTATCGACCGGCTCATAGCAGCTCGAGCCGATGGAATTCTGCGTGTTGTAGGTCAGCTGCATGACGCGCAGCCCCATATCGGCGAAAAGCTCGACGAAACCGATACGGTTCGAAAGGAGCTCGGTGTTCTGCGTGCCGACCAGCGTCGCCACGCGCCCCGAGGCGGCGATCTCGCGTATTTCGCGGCCGGTGCGGGCAAAGGCCATGAGGTCCTCGTTGGCGCGGCCGAAATCCCGCCACCTGCCGATGAGGTCCATGGTCTCGAGCGGACCTTCCCAGAAACCGCAGGTGATGGTGACGCAGCCGACACCGCCACGCTTGAGGTCGGCGAATGTCTCGCGCGTGAAATGGCCGCACTGCAGCCCGTCGATCAGCATGCCTTGCCCCCCGCAGAGTGTGCAATCGTTTGCGCAAGCCAGTCTGGCCATTCCGGCGCTCTTGTCAATGCGCATCGCGGCGGCATTCAGGCGCTGGCGCGGGCGACGAGAGCGGGCTGGACGATGGTCAGCGTCCGGGGCTCCTGCGCCTCCCGGTGCGCCCGGAACAGTTCCTCGACCGCCTCTGCGACCGCATCGGCATTGACCAGGACCGAAGTCAGGGCCGGGCGGGCATAGCCGCCCCAGTCGAGCGCTCCATAACCGACGAAGGCGATGTCGCGCGGCACGGCAAGGCCCTGGTCGAGCGCGGCCGCGATGCCGCCCAGTGCCATTTCGTCGCTCATGGCGACGACGCCGCGCACATGCGTGCCGCGCCGAAGCGCCTCGCCAACCACATGATAGCCTGCCTCGGCGCGGTATTTGTCGGTGCATTCCCAGAGTTCGCAGGCGGCGGCATCGGCGCCGCGCGCCGCCAGTGCCGCGCGGAAGCCGCGATAGCGGGCGCCACCGGTCGCCGAGGTGAGGGTGCGGCCGAGATAGGCGAGCGGCCAATGGCCGCCCGCGACCAGGCGGTCGATGGCAAGTTCCGCACCCGCCACCTCGTCATGCACGATGGAGGGCACGCCGAGCCGGTTCAGCCGCTGCCCGACCGCGACCAGCAGCATGCCCTGCGCGCGCAACTGTTCCGCGTGGCGCGCGAGCCGCCGTCCATCCATCCGGCGCGGCACCGCCATGACCACGCCAAGCAGGCCCATAGTCGGCGCGCGGTCGAGGAAGCCGAAAAGCCGGTCCTCGCGATGGTCGAGATTGAAAAGCAGCAGGTCGAGATCGAGCGCCTGCAGCGCCATCTGCACCCGCTTGGTGAGGGCCATGTAGGTGCCCTGCTCGATATCGCCGATAAGCAGCGCCACGGACCGGCCGCGGCCAAGCCGCAGGCTCTTGGCCACCTGGTTCGGCTGATAGCCCAGATGAGTGGCCACCTCGATGACGCGCCGGCGCGTCGATTCCGAGATGCGGCCGGCGCCGTTGAGGACCCGCGAGACGGTGGCGGAGGAAACTCTCGCCCGCCGGGCGACATCGAGCAGCGTGACCAAGAGTGCCCTCCGGTGACGGTCCGTTCCCGGATACCACGCCTCATGCGGGGGTCAAGGCATTGTTGCGGCAGGGCATGTCGAAGCAGTTGTCAGATCAATGACGCTCGCAGGCAAGGATGGCCTGATCTGCCGGCAGGTTTGGCTGTTGCCGGGTGGAGGGAAGTGCACTAGATTAGAATAATTCTAATATGTGCTCTCGCCCCGCAGGCCATTGAAGGAGGAAAACATGGACCGGAAGGACTCGGAGAATACGGGCAAGTGCCCGGTGATGCATGGCGCGCGCTCGAATGCCACCTTCGCCGGCAGATCGAACCGGGACTGGTGGCCGAACCAGCTCAATCTCGGCATCCTCCACCAGCATTCGGCGCTGTCCAATCCGCTGGGCGCGGACTTCGACTATGCGAAGGAGTTCAGGAAGCTCGACCTCAAGGCCGTGAAGCGCGACCTCTATGCCCTGATGACGGATTCCCAGGACTGGTGGCCGGCCGACTGGGGCCATTATGGCGGGCTCTTCATCCGCATGGCCTGGCACAGTGCCGGCACCTACCGCATCAGTGATGGCCGCGGCGGCGCCGGCACCGGCAACCAGCGTTTCGCGCCGGTCAATAGCTGGCCCGACAACGGCAATCTCGACAAGGCGCGCCGCCTGCTCTGGCCGATCAAGAAGAAGTACGGAAACCGGCTCTCCTGGGCCGACCTGATGATCCTGGCCGGCAACTGCGCGCTGGAATCCATGGGCTTCAAGACCTTCGGCTTCGCCGGCGGACGCGCCGACATCTGGGCGCCGGAGGAGGATATCTACTGGGGTGCGGAGAGCGAGTGGCTGGGCGATCAGCGCTATAGCGGCGATCGCGAGCTTGAGAACCCGCTCGCCGCGGTGCAGATGGGCCTGATCTATGTCAACCCGGAAGGGCCGAACGGCAAGCCCGATCCGGTGGCATCGGGGCGCGACGTGCGCGAGACCTTCGCGCGCATGGCGATGAACGACGAGGAGACGGTGGCCCTGGTGGCTGGCGGCCATACTTTCGGCAAGGCGCATGGCGCGGGCGATCCCAAGCTGGTCGGGCCGGAGCCGGAGGCAGGACCGCTCGAGCAGATGGGCCTCGGCTGGAAGAACCGGCTCGGCACCGGCAAGGGCGTACATACCACCACCAGCGGCATCGAAGGCGCATGGAAGCCCAATCCGACCAAGTGGGACATGGGCTATTTCGACATGCTGTTCGGTTATGAGTGGGAACTTGTGAAGAGTCCGGCCGGCGCCTGGCAGTGGCTGGCCAAGGACGTGCGCGAGGAGCACATGATCCCCGACGCCCACGACCCCTCCCGAAAGCACCGGCCCATGATGACGACGGCGGATCTATCGCTGCGCTTCGATCCCGTCTACGAGCCGATCTCGCGCCGCTTCCACAAGGACCCGGCGGCATTCGCCGATGCCTTCGCGCGGGCCTGGTACAAGCTGACCCATCGCGACATGGGGCCGCGCGCGCGCTATCTCGGCCCGGAAGTGCCGGCGGAGGTCCTGATCTGGCAGGATCCGGTTCCCGACCTGGACCACAAGCTGGTCGATGCGAAGGACATCGCCGCGCTCAAGAGCCAGATCCTCGCTTCCGGCCTCACGACGGCGGAACTGGTGGGCACCGCCTGGGCCTCGGCGGCGACGTTCCGCGGTTCCGACAAGCGGGGTGGCGCCAATGGTGCGCGCATCCGGCTCGCACCGCAGAAAGACTGGGAGGTCAACCAGCCCACGCAGCTCGCCAAGGTCCTGGCAGCGCTCGAGAAGATCGCGCGGACGTTCAATGCCGCGCAGTCCGGCGGCAAGAAAGTCTCCCTTGCCGATCTCATCGTCCTTGGCGGGAGCGCCGCCATCGAGCAGGCGGCGAAGGCGGCGGGCCATGAGATCGCAGTGCCCTTCGCGCCGGGCCGCACCGACGCGTCCCAGGAGATGACGGATATCGATTCCTTTGCCGTGCTGGAGCCCCTCTCCGATGGCTTCCGCAACTATCACCGGGAAGGCATCGGCGGCTCGCCCGAGGCGCTGCTGGTGGATAAGGCGCAGCTTCTTACCCTAACCGCACCGGAAATGACCGTGCTGGTCGGCGGCCTGCGGGTGCTTGGGGCGAATATCGGCCATTCGCGTCATGGCGTCTTCACTGACAGGCCGGGGACGCTCACCAACGACTTCTTCGTCAACCTCGTCGATATGGGGATCGAGTGGCAGCCGACCTCGGACGCCGCCGATCTCTTCGAGGGTCGCGAGCGCACCGGCGGCAAGGTGAAGTGGACGGCGACGCGTGTCGATCTGGTCTTCGGCTCGAATTCGGAACTTCGGGCGCTGGCCGAAGTCTATGCGCAGGACGATGCGCGGGAGAAGTTCGTGCGCGACTTCGTCGCCGCCTGGACCAAGGTGATGAACGCCGACCGTTTCGATCTCGCCTGATCGGCGCTTGCCTGGTCGCCGCCGCCTCCGCCATACACCTGGCGGCGGCGGCGGCGGCGGATACAACATCCGACCCGCTCAGTCCGCCCGCAACGGCACCACCGGCAGATCGCGTCCGACGACGAGATCGAGACGGAACCAGCGTTCGAGCTGGCGCACCACCTCGCGCTCGCCCGTCACCTTCAGGCCCTTGCGTAGCGCCGCGCGCCAGGTGCCGTGACCGAGATAGACATCCACCAGCAGGGAGATGTCGCCCGCCACCGTGGCATCGACGGCATAGCCCGGATCCTTGAGGCAGGCATCCACGCTGTCGCGGTCGAGCACGAGCCAGTGCAGCCGCACGCTGGTACGACAACGCGCCACGCCCGAAAGATCGAAGCGGACCACGACGCGCCGATCGGGCAGGGCCTCCCGGTCGACCCGCCGTCGCATGGCCCACATCAGCACGGTCGAATCGTAATCCCCGCCCGAGACCCGGTCGCGACCATAGATCAGGCCCCAGCGGCCGATCATGTCGATGATCTCCCGCAGCGCGTCTCCGGCGGGCGTCAGTTTCCACAGATTCTGTCGCCCTTTCGAACCAGGCGCCTGCATGCGCGTGACGATGTTGGCTCTTTCGAGCTGCTGCAGCCTTTCGACCAGCAGCGCACGCGACATCAGCGGCACACCGCGATGAATGTCGTTGAAGCTCCGCTCGCCCGACATCAGTTCGCGCAACACCAGCGGCGTCCAGCGCGTGGCCAGAACCTCGGCGCCCTTCGCCACCGGGCAGAACTGATTGTAGCCGCCCTTCGCCATGACGGCATCCAAGCACGGGGAAGCGGCTGGCGCCAGTTCAGATTATGAACTGGAATGTTGCGCACCGTGACGGCAAATGGAGACAGTCCAAACCAATGGGGGTTTCCATGAATACGACCGTGACGCAGATCCGCGAGCCCGACGCTTTCGCGCGATTGGAGGCGCTGCTGCCCCACTTCGCCGCGCGTGCCGCGCATCACGACCGAACCGATGAGTTCGTCGGCGAGAACTTCGCCGCCCTGCGGGAAGCGGGCCTCATGTCGGCCGCCGTGCCGCGCGAGCTGGGCGGCGATGGCCTGGATGCCCGCGGGCTCTCGCCGCTGCTGGGCCTCATGGCGCGCGCCTGCAGCTCCACCGCGCTCGCTTATGCCATGCATAGCCATGTGGTGGCGCTCGCCGCCTGGCGCTGGCGTCACCAGCAGGCGCCCGTCGAGCCGATGCTGCGGCGCGTCGCCCAGGAACAGATCACGCTGATCTCGAGCGGCGGGTCGGACTGGCTCGAAAGTTCGGGCATCGCGCGCCGCGTCGATGGCGGCTTCGCCATCGAGGCCGTCAAGGGCTTTGCCAGTGGCCTGCCGGCCGGCACCTTGCTCAATACCAGCGCGGTTTACGATGACCCGGAGGCCGGCCCCACGGTGCTGCATTTCATGGTGCCGCTCAGCGATCCGCATGTGACCATCGAGCCGACCTGGCAGGCCATGGGCATGCGCGGCACCGGTTCGCACCAGGTGCGCATCGCGGGCTTCTTCCTGCCCGATGGCGCGGTGGCGGGCCGCCGGCCCCGCGGTCTCTGGCACCCGCTGTTTCACATGGTGTCGATGATCGCCATTCCGATCATCTACGCGGTCTATCTTGGCGTCGCCGAAGGGCTGCGCGATGAGGCGCTCGCCGCTGCGAAGCGACGGCCGGCGACGCGGGCGCAGATCCAGCTTCTTGGCAGCCTCGAAACCGAGCTGGCCGCCGCGCGTTTCGCCCATGCCGACATGCTTTTCGCCTCCGGCGGGCAACCTGGCCCGGCGACCACCAACCGCGTCTTTCTCGGCCGGACGAACATGGTGCGCGCGCTGATGGCGACGGCGGAACGTGCCTTCGATGTCGCTCACGGGGCCGCCTACATGCGGACCGGCCCCATCGAGCGGCTGTTCCGTGACCTGCAGGCGGCGCGTTTCCACCCGCTGCAGCCGCACCTGCAGCAGGAGATCGCCGGTCGCATGGCGCTGGGACTCGATCTCGACAGCCCGGTGAGTTGAGCACCGGCGATCAGGCCGGCAGGCTCGCACTGATCGTTTGGGAAGCGTGCCGCAGGGGTTCGAGGAATCTCTGCACAAAGGAGGTCATGGTGAAGCCGGGGTCGGAGGAGCTGACGCCAATGGCGGCCAGCACCCGGCCTCCGCGATCACGGATGGGGACTGCGAGCGATCGCAGTCCCACTTCCAGTTCCTGGTCGATCAAGGCATAGCCGCGACGCCGCGCTTCCAGAATCGCCTGCTGCAGGTGCGCATGATCCGTGAGCGTCGCCTTGGTCAGGGGAAAGAGCCTGATTTCGCCCAGGCGCTTCGCCAGCGCATCGTCCGGCAGATCGGCGAGGATGATGCGCCCCATGGCGGAAATCCCGACCGGCAGCTTCGTGCCGACCGATCGGACGAAAGCCTCGAAACGGCTCGGCCGGGCATGGGCGAGATAGGTCACCGCGTCGCCATCCACCACGCCGGCCGCCACCGGATTGTCGAACTCGTTCGCCAGATGCTCCACGACCTTCTGCGCCGGCCGCCACCAGGGTTGTGAAGCCAGATAGGCGTAGCCGAGTTCGAGGATGCGCGGTTGCAGCCTGAAATAGCGGTCCTCCATCGACACATAGCCCTGTGCGATCAGAGTGAGGAGAACGCGCCTTGCGCCGGCCCTCGTCAGCGACGTGGCGCGCGCGACCTCCGCAAGGGTGAGCTTCGGGGTTTCGGGGCCGAACGCCCTGATGACGGCCAACCCCTTGGCCAGCGACTGAATCTCCTCCGACCGCATGGCGGGCTCTTCCTTGCGTCTTGACATTCCGATTTCAGCCCCCCTAGCATGATGCATAAATTGAACATAATGTTCGGTATCCGAACATTCTGGACTTTGCCCTACTCCAGCGCGGAACGCAAGGGCATCGGGAGGGGAAACGGATGACGGCTTCCGCGCAGGCAGCGCCGTACTATCACCGTTCGCTGGACTTCGAGGCGCTCTGCAAGAGCTATCCGCCGGCCGGGGACTATCTGCAGACGGTTCACGCCATGTCGCGGGACGAGCTGCGCTCGGTCCAGGAATCAAGGTTCCTGGCTCAGATGAAGCGCGCATGGCAGGTACCCTTCTTTCAGCACCACTGGGGCAAGGCCGGCATGCAACCGGGCGATGTCAGATCGCTCGAGGATCTGGCCCGGATTCCCCCCTACACGGTGCATGACCTGCGCGCCTCGATCGAGCGGGCACCGCCCTTCGGCGATCACATCGGCATCGACTGGGAGACAGCCGATCCGATGCCCCTTCTGCTGCAGACTTCCGGCGGTACGACCGGCCTGCCGCGGCCGATGATCTACACACCCCAGGATCGCGAAACCATGAACATCCTGTCGAGCCGCCGGCTGTGGATGCAGGGTGTGCGTCCGTTCGACCGGGTCCAGGTCGCGCTCACGCTCGGTCTCGCCAATGGTGGGCTGCTCGGACGCGAGGCATTGTGGAAATACTCGGGCGCCATTCCCATCATGACCGGTTCGGGCGTCGTCACGCCGACCCGGCGGCAGATCGAGATCCTCAAGGCGTGGGGCACGAACGTGCTGGTGGCTTTCCCCGCCTACCTTCGCCACATGGCGCTCGTGGCCAGGGACGAACTGGGACTGGAACCCTCCAGGCTCGGCATCAAGGCCGTGCTAACGCATCTCGGCGTCGACAGCCGGGAACGGCTCGAGGAACTCTGGGGCGCGCCGGTCTACGACTGCTATGGCACGAATGAATGCGGGGCGATTGCCGCGGATTGCGAACAGCGGACCGGCATGCATGTCTTCGAGGATGCGTTCGCGGTCGAGATCGCCGACCAGGAGTCCATGAAGCCAGCGGCGCCGGGCGAGAAGGGCACGGTCTTCCTGACCACTCTCTTCAAGTATGCCGCGCCGGTCATCCGTTTCGATTCGGGCGATGTCTCCGCGATGCTTGCCGGAAACTGCGCCTGCGGCGGCACGCATATGCGCATGGACCGCATATTCGGCCGCAACGACGGCATGATCAAGCTGCGCGGCGTCAATGTCTTTCCGGAAGCCGTCGGCGCCATCGTCGACCGGCATGCCAACTGCAACGGCGAGTATGTCTGCCTCGTCGAACGCAAGGGGGCGGCGGATGACGACGAGATGACCGTCCTGGTGGAGAAGATCGCGCCCGAACTCGAAGGGCAGGGTATCGAGCAGGAGCTGGCGCTCCGCTTCCGGGAAGCGCTTGGCGTGAAGCTGGTCGTCAAGGCAGTCGGTCCGGGAGAGACGGAGAGCTATACCGGCCTCAACCGGACCTCGAAAATCAAGCGCGTCATCGACCGCCGGAAATCCGCGTGAAAGGAAGCGACATGCGCGTCTTCGACTGTCACTCGCATTGGGCCACCCGCAAGGGCTACATCTTCCGGACCGAGGCGGAGCTGGCGCAGCAGGCCAAGGTGTGGGGAACCTCGCCGGAGTATTTCAGCGAAGAGGAGATGGCCGCCTACTTTCGTAAGAACAATGCACGCGTGATCCTCGATCTGGCATGGACGAAGTTTCTCCCCATACCGGAGATGCGCCAGTATCACGACTACGCCTTCGCGTTCCAGAAGCAGAATCCCGACGTGGTCTTCGGCCACTGGATCATCCTCGATCCGCGCAAGGGTATGGAGGCGCTGCGGGAGTTCCGCCGCTGCATCGACGAAGCGCCGGGCTTTGTCGGTCTTGCCGTTTCCGGCCAGGGCGTCGGCATACCGGCCTCCGACACGATCTGGGATCCCTACTACATGCTCTCGATCGAGGCAGGATTGCCGGTCATGATGATGACCGGCCTCACCGGCATCGGGCAGGGGCTGCCAGGGGGCAACGGGCTGATCCTGGATCACGGACACCCGCGGCATATCGATGCCGCCGCCGCCCGGTTCCCGGAGCTGCGCATCCTTGCGGCGCGACCCGCCTATCCCTGGCAGGACGAGATGATTGCCGTGCTGCTTCACAAGGCCAACGTCTCCTACGAACTGCATGGCTGGTCCCCCAAGCATTTTGCCCCTTCCCTCAAGCAGGAGATCCGTGGCCGGCTGCAGGATCGCATCCTGTTCGGCTGCGATTTTCCCGTGCTGCGTTATGAGAAGGTCGTCCGGCGCTGGCAGGAGGAAGGCTACGGCCAGGATATCCTCGAGAAAGTCCTGTTCAGGAATGCCGAAGCCTATTTCAACGCCGCGGCGGCAGGTGCCTGAGATGGGCACCGCATCCCGCTCGAAGATCCCCTCGGGACAACAGCGCGCGCGAGGAGGCTAGCTGCATGGACCGTCCTTCCGCGAAGCGGCACGAAACGTCAGAGGGGCAGGACGGCGCCCTGATCCGGTTTGCCAACGTTTCGAAGCGCTTCAGCCTGGAAGGCGGCGAGATGACGGCGGTGAGCGACGTCAGTCTCGACGTCCGCGGCGGAGAGATCATCACCCTGGTCGGACCTTCCGGTTGCGGGAAGTCGACGCTGCTGAACATGACCGCCGGCCTCTTCCAGCCAAGCGAGGGGACGGTCTTCTACGAAGGCAAGATCCTGTCCGGCCTCAATCATCAGGTCGGCTACATGACGCAGAGCGACCACCTCCTGCCCTGGCGGACCGTGTTCGGGAACATCGTCGCGCCGCTGGAGATCCGCCGCATGGGCAAGGCGGCTGCACGGGAGAGGGTCGAGTCACTTCTGGAGACCGTGGGCCTGCAAGGTTTCGGCGGTTCCTACCCCAACCAGATATCGGGCGGCATGCGCAAGCGGACCGCGCTTGCACGGTTGCTTGCCTATGATCCGCAGACATTGCTGATGGACGAGCCGTTCGGCGCCCTCGATGCATTGCTCAGGCTGCGGCTGCAGGTGGAGCTTCGCGTCCTTGCCAGACGCCTGCAGAAAACCGTCCTGTTCGTCACACACGACCTGGAAGAGGCCGTGGCACTGGGCGACCGCTGCGCCGTCTTCTCGGCGCGGCCGGGACGGATCATCTCCATCGTCACGATTCCCCTGCCCGAGGACCGGGATCTCATGCAGCTTCGCTACAACTCGGACTTCACGCGGACTTGTGCCGATCTCTGGTCCCTTCTGAGTTCCGAACTGGCGAGGAGCGGCACATGAAGATCGCGGCATTGCGCCTTTTGGTCCTTGTCCTGCTGCTCGGCATCTGGGAGTTCGCTTCCGGACGGCTGGTGTCGGCCTTTTTCATCAGCAAGCCATCGAGCATCGGGGCCAAGTTCTGGTCCATACTGATCGATGGCACCTTGCTCCGGAATATGGGAATCACGGCCTCCGAGGCCGTGACCGGATTCATCGTCGGCGGCCTGGCCGGCGCCATTGTCGGGCTCGCGCTCGGACGGAGCGTGACCCTGGCGAAGGTGTTCGATCCTTTCATCACCGCATTCTATTCCATGCCCAAGGTCGCGCTGGCGCCGCTGTTCATTCTCTGGTTCGGCGTCGACTTCCAGATGCGCGTGCTGTTCACGGCGGTAATCGTCTTCTTTCTCGTTTTCCTCAACACCTATACCGGCGTGAGGAATGTCAGCCGGGAACTGATGACGGTTTTTCGCCTCATGGGTGCCCGGGAGAGCCACCTGGCGCGAATGGTCGTGGTGCCATCGGCCATTACCTGGGTCTTCGCGGGCCTCAGGCTGTCGGTGCCCTACGCGCTGATCGGCGCAATCGTCGCCGAGATCATGGCCGGCAATAGCGGCCTCGGATACCTGGTCGAGCACGCGGCCGCTCAGTTCGATACGTCAGGCGTATTCGCCGCCCTGCTCGGCGTAATGATCCTGGCACTCGCCCTCAATCTGGCAGTGAAGCTGCTGGAACGGGTCCTCATGCCCTGGCGGGACGCCAGCGAGCAGAGGGAAGTCACGGTCTAACGGGCAGCACATGCCCAGATGGGAGGAACGACATGAAAGCAAGACTAGCTACGATCGCCACCTTCACCGCCATCATCGCCGCGGTGGGGGTCTCGGCGCCGGCCCTGTCGCAGGCGAGCTCCAACAAGGTCGTCGTGGCGCAGGGCACCGACAGCCTGATCTTCATGCCGGCCTATGTCGCCAAGGCGAAGGGCTACTTCACGGAAGAAGGGCTGGATGGTGACATCAAGATCTTTCGCGGTGGGGTGCAGGCGCTGGCCGGGGTCATGGCGGGCGATGCCCATGTCTATATCGGCCCGCCCTCGACGGCCATGAAGGCCATCGAGAAAGGCCAGGACATTACGGTTTACGCAGCAAACATGACCCAGATCCCGACCAATATCGTGATCCAGGGCGAGGTGGCCAAGAGCCGGAACATCACCGCCAGTTCATCGATCGAGGACAAGCTCAAGGCATTGCGCGGCCTGACCATGGGCGTCAATGCTGCCGGCTCGGCGCCCGACCAGGTCCTTCGCTTCGCCGCGAGGTCGGTCGGCATCGACCCCGACAAGGACATGCGGGTTTCCCCGGTCGGTGCCGGGGCGGCGCTGATCGGCTCGTTCGAACAGAAGCGCATTGACGGGTTCGCGTTCTCCTCGCCCGCCAGCGACATCGCCGTCGACAAGTTTGGCGGATTGATGGTGGTTAACTTCGCCAAGGGTGAGTATGCGCCGTTGCGGGGCTTTCTCTACCTTAGCCTGATCTCCCGCACCGACTGGCTCAAGCAGGATCCGCAGCGCGCCGCGAAGACCGTGCGTGCATTCTGGAAAGCGCAGAAGCTGATCAACGAGAAGCCCGACGAGGCGCGTGCCGCCGTCCGGACCTTCTTCCCCGCCATGGATGAAGAGGCGTTCAATGGCGGGTTTGCCGCCAATGCGATCACCATTCCGCCGACGGTACGCATCGACCGCAAGAGCGTGGTCATGAACAAGGAGTTCTCCGAAGCGGTCGAGAACATCAAGCTCAATGTCGATGTCGATCGGGTTTTCACCAACGAGTATGTCGATCTCGCGGAAAAGATGGGCAAGATCTGAAGCTCAAGGGCAGGCGCTGGCCGTCGTTTCGATTGACGGCGGCCAGCCATCTGCTTCAGGCCGGGTGCGCAGGGGTGGCGAATCCATGAAAGCATTCCAGTCGATCGAACCGGATCGTCATGACTATGCCGGTCGATACAAGCTGCTGACAGGAAGCGTGGTGCCGCGCCCCATCGCCTTCGTGACGACCTTGCAGGAGAATGGCCTGGTGAACGCGGCGCCCTACAGCCAGTTCATTATTGTCGCCGTGGAACCGAGCCTGCTCGGCTTCTCCGTCGGGCCGAGCCCGGAGCGGGAGAAGGATACGCTGCGCAATATCCGCCGGACCGGCGAGTTCGTGATCAATACCGTTCCGGAGCAGCTTGCGACGGAGGTGCAAGCCTGCGCCGAGACCTTCGGCCCGGAGGAGAGCGAGGCGGAAGCCACCGGGTTGCAGGTGATCGCCTCCACCAGGGTCCGGCCGCCGCGCTTGCTGGCAACCCAGATCCAGTTCGAATGCGGGCTTCACAGCATTACCGCCTTCGGCGCGAGCCACCTGGTTGTCGGCCGCGTGCTGGTGATGCACGCGGAGAAGGGCCTGGTGTCCGATTGCAAGATTGACGCCCGTGCTTACCGGCCGCTCGGCCGGATCGGCGGACGCAGCTATTGCCGCATGGGCGAGGTTTTCTCCGTCTAGTACGCCGTCGCGCGCGCGGTGCAGTGGCGGCGACAGAGGCGGGCGACGTCGCTTGACCGAGATCAATGTCAGGATGCCCTGGCTGACCTAATATCCAATCCGCCAAACTGTCTCGCGAAACCGGATAACGATGCGATTTCCGCGCGTTGAGGCGGTTCCGCGACCGGTTTGCCGGCCGCTTCCGCGGGCGATCTGGCAACGGTTTCGCCGACGGACGGGCAAGGCGTGTCGACCTCGATTCAAGAAGGAGTGCGAGACATGGGAGTCAGCAAAATCCTGCCGCTGGCGCTTGGCTGCCTGTTGTTGACGGGAACGGCGACCGCGGCCCTCTCTCAGGCGCCCTCGAAAGACCACGATGCGCATCACCCGGCGGAGGGGCAAGCCGCACCGGCTGCCCCGGCTGGAACCACTACGCCTCCCGTGGCAACGCAGGGCGGTATGGCCGGCATGGGAATGATGACGCCCGAGATGATGCAGATGATGCGGCAGATGAGGGGTCCGGGCGGCATGCCTGGAATGATGGGCGGAATGCAGGGCCGGGGCATGCCTGAAGGCGGCATGGATCGGGGCACGATGGGTCGGACGCCGATGATGGGCGGCATGGTGATGTGTCCGATGATGGGCATGATGGCGTCGGATCGCGGCGGCATGGGAATGCCCGGTGCGATGGGTTTCCATGGCCTTCTGTTCGGCGCGCCTCCCGGCAAGCCGGAAGAGATGACACAGGAGCGTGTCCGTGCCCTGCTGGAACAGCACCTCGCCGCGCTCGGCAACCCGCGCCTGAAGATCGGCGAGATCGGGGCCAGCGCCGAAGGAAACATCACGGCCGAGATCGTCACGGTGGATGGCTCGCTGGTCCAGAGGCTCGCTTTCAACCGCTATCCAGGTCTGGTGCGCCGCGTGGATTGATGCGGTGACTTGGCGATCCGCGGCCGACGGGTCGGGCCATGCCGGGCACGGCGGCCATGGTGGACACGATCATGGTGCGATGGTCGCGGATTTCCGCCGCCGCTTCTGGGTGACGCTGATCCTCACGCCGCCGGTGCTTCTGCTGTCCCCGATGATCCAGCACTGGTTCGGCATCGCCGGGGCGCTGGCCTTCCCGGGCGAGCGCTATGTCCTCTTCGTTCTGTCCTCTCTTGCCTACGTTTACGGCGGATGGCCGTTCCTGACGGGCTTCGTCTCCGAACTGCGCAAGGGGCAGCCCGGAATGATGACCCTGATCGCGCTTGCGATCTCTTCCGCCTACTTCTTCTCTGCTTCTGTCACATTCGGCTTTCCGGGCGAGGAGTTCTACTGGGAGCTGGTGACGCTGATCGCCATCATGCTCCTTGGCCATTGGATCGAAATGCGCTCCGTGATGGGAGCATCGCGGGCGCTGGAAGAACTGGTCAGGCTCCTGCCCGACAGTACGACGGTAATCGGCAGCGATGGTGCGACCCAGGAAGTTGCGATATCGGCCTTGCAGCCGGGAGATCGCGTTCTGGTCCGGCCCGGCGCCAAGGTACCCGTAGACGGCAGGATCATCGAGGGCTCGTCGGGCTTCAACGAGGCAATGCTGACCGGCGAGTCGCGACCGGTCTCGAAATCCGTCGGGGCAACCGCGATCGGCGGGGCGATCAACGGCGCCAATGCCGTGACGATCGAAGTAACCGCCACCGGCGATGCCACCTATCTGGCCCAGGTCATAGATCTGGTGAGGAAGGCACAGGCCACCCGATCCCGAACGCAGGATCTCGCCAACCGTGCCGCTTCGTGGCTGACCTACATCGCGCTCTCGGTCGGCTTTGCCACGCTCTTTGCCTGGTGGCTCGTGCTGGAGGTACCGCTCGAATTCGCCATCGAGCGGATGGTGACGGTGATGGTCGTCGCCTGTCCGCACGCATTGGGCCTCGCCGTTCCTCTGGTCGTCGCGGTCAGCACCTCGCTGTCGGCCGGAAACGGGCTCCTGATCCGGGACCGCGCCGCCTTCGAGCGAGCGCGGAATCTTGACACCGTGGTGTTCGACAAGACAGGCACGCTGACCGAGGGCCGTTTTGGCGTCAGCGATATCGTGCTGCTTGCCGGTGGCGACGAAAACAGCGAGCTGGCCTATGCGGCGGCAGCGGAGAGCCAGTCCGAGCACCCCATCGCCCATGGTATCGTCGCCAAGGCGAAGGATCGTAACCTCACGGTGCCCAAGGCCAGCGAGGTGAGCAACATCACCGGCGAGGGGATCGTCGCCAGGGTCGAAGGCCAGGACGTGCGCATCGTCAGCCCCGGCCACCTGGCACGGCAGGGTAGCGCAATCGAGCATGACAGCCTCAAACGACTGGAGGGACAGGGCAAGACAGTCGTCGTCCTGGTCCGCGATGGCGCGCCGCGCGCACTCTTCGCGCTGGCCGACATCGTCCGCCCGGAATCGAAGGAAGCCGTCGCAGAACTCAAGTCGCTCGGGATCGGCTCGGTCATGCTCACCGGCGATGCCGAGGGAGTTGCGAAGTCGGTATCCGAGGAACTTGGCATCGACGAATATTTCGCCGAGGTTCTGCCCGACCAGAAGTCGCAGAAGATCGAGGAACTGCAGGCGCGCGGGCTCTCGGTGGCCATGGTCGGCGACGGCGTGAACGACGCGCCGGCCCTCGTGGTCGCGGATCTCGGTATCGCCATCGGCGCGGGCACCGACGTTGCAGTGGAATCCGCCGACATCGTGCTGGTCAGGAGCGACCCGCGCGACGTAGGCGCAATCCTGGGCCTTTCGCGCGCCACCTTTCGCAAGATGGTGCAGAATCTGATCTGGGCCACGGCCTACAACACCGTCGCTATTCCGATGGCGGCAGGCATCACCTTCGGGACCGGCTTCATGATGACACCCGCCGTTGCCGCCGTCTTCATGTCGGCAAGCACGGTGATCGTCGCGATCAATGCGCAGTTCCTGCGTTTCTACCGGCGGCACCACTGAAGGGCGTGGACGGGCCCCGTGTCGCGTCCGGCTTGCCTGCTCGATCAATCTCCGGTTTTGGCTCTTTGGCTTCTCGCACCCCGCCGCCTGATCGTTAAGCAGTTGAACTTTGAGCTGCCGCCGGATGACAATTCACCAGCGGGCTACCGCCGACAGGTCTGTTATGCTTCCACTTGGCGGACTTGACGATGTCGCGGGGGAAACATGGCTCAAGCCAACGGTCTTTTGCAGGCTGACAATCTGCTGGAAGTCGATATCCGCAACATGGCCTATCGGTTGGACGTCGGCATGGGTCCGCGGGGGAGAATCGGACTGATCGCGCTCTCAGGCGACCAGACCATCGAGGCTGAGTGTCGCCGTATATGGGCGCTGCCCGGCATTGCGCATTACGTGACCCGGATTCTGCACTACGCCTCGAACGTCAGTCTTGAGACGCTGCGCCGGATGGAAAGCGGGTTGACCGACGCCACTGCACTCCTGCTGCCGGGTTTGCGTCTGGAAGTGATCGCCTTCGGCTGTACGTCCGGCTCGCTGAGCATTGGCATACCTCGCGTCCACGAACTGCTGCGGGAAGTCAAGCCCGAGGCAAAGATTACAACTCCGATGGAAGCGGCGTGTCTCGCACTGCGCCGCCTTGGTGCCGGCCGTATCGCTTTCCTCTCGCCATACAAGGATGAGATCAATCGCAGCATGCGCGACTACCTGATTGCGCAGGGCTTTTCGGTCCCGGCGATGGCTTCATGGAACATTTCCGATGGCGCCATGGTGAATCGCGTTTCGCCGGAGTCCGCCGCCGAGGGAGTTCGCGAGATCGGCCGCTCGCCCGGCACCGATGCGGTGTTCGTTTCGTGCACCGCACTGCGCGTTCTCGAGAACATCGACATGCTGGAGCGGGAAATCGGCAAACCCATCGTCACCAGCAACCAGGCGCTCGCCTGGCACTGTCTCAGGCTGGCAGGCGTTGCCGACACGGTGCCGGGCTGCGGTCGCCTGCTGGGGCTGACGCTGGCTGCGGACGCTTAGCGCAGATATCTGGCTGCCAGCTCGGGTCTGATGCAGAATCGTAAAATCATTTCTTCCACGTGGCGAATGCGCTCCGCAATTCTTGCCTTCGTCAGCAGATTCTGGCGCATGACGACCGAGAGCGTATGCCCATTGGAAAGGTAGTGATAGACCAGCGAGGACAGCGAGATATAGAGTTGCAAGGCGTCGATATCACTGCGAAACGCGCCTGCCTCGCGCCCTTTTCTCAGGATCTGATTGAGGTCCTCGAAGAAGGGATCGTAGATCATCCTGATTTTTCTCGATGTCTTGATATGAACTGCCTTGTAGAGGTTCTCGGCGTTGAGGATCGAAATGATCTCGGGCGTGCGGAGCAGGGATTTTGCCGTCTCGGCAATGAGGCGTTTCAGCGCCTCGACCGGCTCGAGGTTTGCCATGCTGACCTTGCCATGCTGGCCCCTTAGGCGCTCATACATGACTTCCAGTACGGCGACGAACAGTTCCTCCTTACTGCCGTAATAGTGGTACAGCATGTTCTTGCTGAGATGGGTTTCCGCCACGATGTCGTCGACGCGCGCGCCGTCATATCCCCTGCTGGCGAAGTGGCGCAGCGCCGTGTTCAGGATGAGTTGACGACTATGTTCGGCGTCGCGCCTGCGCTTCGGCCCCGGCTTGTGCGCCTTTCTTGACGTTTCGCCGCGCCGGCCGGCTTGATCTTTCTTCCGCATTCGATTCAATCCATTGCAAACACGAAGCGCTTGTCCCCGGCTACCCTGCGACCCAGCGCGGGCTGGTGCCGGCACGGACTTTCGGACCACAGATGGGTGGCGATTTCAACCTCCGTAACCGGCTTCGCGTGTCTTGTTCCGAACCAGGACACGACGGGTTCCGATGCCAGGCCCCGATTGACCGCTGCATCCCGGAGCGCGGTCAATCCATTCCGGGGCCGCCTTCCGCCGGACTTTCGCAGCCAAGCGGGGCGACGTCAAATGATCGGGCGTGGCCACCCGCGATGGTTTGCGGAGGGCCTACAGCCCGCGATTGATGTCCCGTGCCACTGTCCAGCCGCGGTAGATGAAGGCGGAGTAGATGTCGACGCAGTCGGCACCTGCCGCGAGTCTGGATCTGACGTCATCGGAACTGAAGATGCCGCCATTGCTTTTGATCGAGAGTCGCCCGCCGGCAAGGCGCACCGCGCGCTCGAGGTTCTCGGTGGCCAGGGCGGCAGTCGGCCGGCCGTGCAATGTGCCGCGGCCCGTGCCCAGCCCCGGTTCCGTGACTGGTTGTCCGCCGGCAACCTTTATCCCGGCTATCCCGCCTCGTACCGCAACTTCAATCAGCTCGCCAAGCAATGCCTCGGATGTGGCAACGTCGTTCGGAACGCGGACGGTGGCCGGCTTTCGACGCTTCTCTATCAGGGCAATCAGCTCGCCGAGCAGCTTCACCGGATTGAAATCCTCCGGCTTCACCACGTTCGGGCACATGAGGCTGATCTCTACCGCGTCCACGTATGGCTCCACGTCGAAGAAGCCTTGCGCGATCTCCTGCGCGGAAAATCCCCCAATGTTGCAGAACAGGGGAATGCGGCGGCGCTTGTCGAACTCCTTCAAACGGGCGACGGCGTAGGCACGCCCCTTCCCGGGCACGCCCATAGAATCGGCGATGCCCTCGGTCTCCTCGTAGCGCACCAGGCGGGGGAACGGGTTGCCGAAGCGCGGATCGGGCATCACGGTGCCGACAGTCAGGAAACCGAAGCCCAGCTCCGACAGGCTGTCGAGCAGTTCGCAGTTCTTGTCGAAGCCTGCGGCCAGGCCGACCGGATTGTTCAGCCGCACGCCGGCATAGCTGCAGTCGACTGGCAAATTGCCATCCTTCATTCCCGAGATAGCGGCAAGAACCTGCCAGGGCAGCTTCGGGCGCAGCACCCAATGCGCCAGCTCATGCGCCCGGTCCGGCGAGAGCCGAAACAGGAGTGGCCGCAGCAGGACTTCGTACAGTGTCATGGTCAGATCATTTCCTTGCCGCCACCCGCGCCGATCATGTGGCGTGGGACGATCAGCCGTTCGGCAAGCTCAACCAGCAGGAACATGCCGATTCCAAGAAAGGTGAGACCGAACAGCAGGGCGAACAGCATTGGCGTGTCCATGGCCCCGTTTGCGACGATCAGCTGGTATCCGAGGCCTGCATTGCCGCCGACGAACTCTCCCACCACGGCGCCAACCACAGCGAGGGTGATCGAGATTTTCAGGCCGCCGAATATCGATGGCATGGCGTTGGGCAGCCGGACCTTGAAGAACGTGTCGACGGCACTGAGCCCCATGGAGCGGGCGAGGTAGATCTTCTCCTTCTCGATCTGCGTCAGGCCCATCACCGTGTTGATGACGATCGGGAAGAAGGCGATCAGGAACGCGATCAGCACTTTGGGCAGAATCCCGAAGCCGAACCAGACGATCAGCAGCGGCGCCACGGCCACCTTCGGCATCGCCTGCGAGGCGACGAGGATGGGGTAGATGGAGCGGGAGAAGAACGGCCACATGAATATGGCCAGGGCCAGCGGTATCCCGACCGCGATGCTGAGGAGATAGCCGAGTATGATCTCGACTGCCGTTACCCAGCTCTCCTGCAGGATCAGACCGGCATTCTGTTGCACCGACTGAAGTACGACCGTTGGCTTGGGCAGCAGGAACTCCGGGATGTCAAAGGCGAGCGTGAACAGCTCCCATATGACAAGCAGGATCAGGATCGCAAGGAGCGGATAGAAGACGACACTGAACTTCTCGCGCCGTTCAAAGCTGCGCCGGGCGCGCTCGACAGCTGCTTCGACGTCTTCACTCATGATGCCCTCTTCTCGTTGTCAGGCTAGGGTGACTCTCGCAGCACGCCCCGTGCAAGGAACATCTCGAGGATCTCCCGCGTATAGCGCGTGAAGTTGGGACTGTCCCGGTCGATCAGGCGGCGGGGACGGGGCAGGTCGATTTCTATGGCCCGGTCGATCTTGCCCGGCCGCGGCGTCATCACGATCACGCGGTCAGAGAGAAACACCGCTTCGGCCACGCTATGAGTGATCAGCAGAACGGATATTTCGCGCTCGCGGCAGATTTTCTGCATGTCCAGGATCATCTGGTCGCGCGTCAGTGCATCGAGCGCACCGAAAGGTTCATCCATCAGCAGATGCTTCGGTTCATGCACCAGGGCACGGCAGATCGAGACGCGCTGTCGCATGCCGCCGGACAGCTCGTGCGGATACTTGTCCTCAAAACCTTCCAGGCCGACCGACTTGAGCAGTGCGCGCGCGCGCCTGTCGGCCTCACCCTTCTCGATCCGGTGCGCTTCGGCCTGGAGGAGAACGTTTCCCAGGGCGGTGCGCCATTCCAGGAGGACGTGGCTCTGGAAAACAATGCCGATATCGGTGCGCGGTGCCGTGATCGCCTTGCCTGCCGCGGTCACGCTACCCGATGAAGGCGAGGAGAGGCCTGCTGCGATCATCAACAGCGTACTCTTGCCGCAGCCGCTGGGCCCCACGATGGAGAGAAACTCCCCAGGGCGCTGTCTTATGGTCACGTCGTCCAGGGCACGCACCGTACCGGTGGGCGTGCTGTACACCTTGGTGATGCGGTCGATATCGAGATAGACCGCGCCGGCATTCCCGGTCGCGGTTGGTGCCTGGGTCATCCTTCACTCCGAGAAACCGCCACTTCGACCGCTCCGCCTGCAACGAATCGCAGGCGGAGCAGTCATTACCGTCCGTTCAATGGTCAGTTCTGCGGCGGAACGAAGGAAGCATCGCCCGGCACGAACTCGTTGGTGTAGAGTTGCGTCGTCTTGACGTCCGCAGTCATGCCGCCAAACTGTTTCGCTACCTTGACCGTGGCGCTCCAGTCGTCCTCGGACATCCAGCCCAGCGGCTTCTTGGCCGTGTTCGGCGTCACCCAATTGGTCCAGGAGATTTCCATCTCGCGGTTGGTGATCGCCGGGGTGAGGTTGGGCTGATACTTCTTCAGGATTTCAATCGCCTCCTGCGGGTTTGCGCGGCCATAGAGGAAGCCGCGCAGACTTGCCGCGACGAACGTCTTGATGAGGGCGGGATCTGACTTGACCAGATCGTTGTGGGCGATGATGCCATTGGATACGGTGGTCACGCCACAATCGGCATACCAGAGAATCTGTGCGTTCTCCTTGGCGCGCACCTCAAGGCCTGGCACCATGCCTTGGGCAAATCCGGCCACGGCGTCGACCTGACCGGCCATCATGGATGCGATATAGCCCGCGGGGTCTATGTTGACGATCTTGATCTTGCTGTTATCGAGCTTGCATCCCCCGACATAGGCCGGCCATTGCTGGAACTGCGCCGCGCCGGTTGCGATGCCGATGGTCTTGCCTTCGAGCTGCTTCGCCGTGGTGATGCCGGACTTCTGGAGCGCGATCACCGCGGTGGGATTACGCCGGAAGACACCGGCGACCATCTTGATATCCATGCCCCGGCCCACGGCGCTGGCAACTACATATCCATCCGAAAAGCCGAAGTCGGCAACCTTGCTGGCGATGAGCTGCGCCGTGCTGCCGGAACCCTTGCCCGGCTCGATGGATACATCGAGGCCGGCGCTCTTGTAGAACCCCTTCTCCTTTGCGATGACGAAACCACTGTTCGGCCCGTTATGGATCCAGTCAAGAAGCATCTTGACCTGACGATCCGCCGCTTCAGCCGGCAGCGTGACCATTGTTGCCGCGCCGGCAGCAGCCGAGAACAGGGCTGCCGCGACGAGATTTATGCCACGCCGGCTGTGCTGGGTGTGTCGTTTCATGTCGCGAGTTCCTTTCGTTTCAGGTGCGCTTTGCTCGGCAGGTTCCGGATTATTCCTTCGCCTGCTCCTCTGTTCTGAAGTCAACTACGCTCTTTACTGACTTGTCAGTCTGTATTTCTGCGGCATTTGCCTACGGGCAATACCTAGTCCGTTTCCGACAGGTGCGACGCGCGACGCTGGAAGAGCTGATCATCCGCGTAGCCCATCGTATCAGGGCGCCCTCGGCCCAGCATCACCTGGAAATACACACGCTCCAGGCTGTTGTTCTCGTAGCCATGGATCACCCCCGGCGGGCAGGAAATGCAATCCCACTTGCCAAGCCGCTTGGTGATGCGACGCCCTTCCTCGTCCTCGACGAAGACATCGAGAAGGCCATCGAGCACGAAGAACACCTCCTCGACTTCATGAGTGTGCGCCGCGTTACCCTGGCCCGGCTCGACATACATGATCGAGAGAGTGAGGTTGCGCGCCGGTATCACCGTAGGGTCCTTGTGCTTGCCCGACCCGCCGGCGCCAATGAACCGGTGCTGCGCGCGCTTGAAACCCTCGATCTTAGCATCCTCGAAGGCAGCCCAATCGGCGCGCTTGTTCCGGAACTCGCCGACATGGGTGGCCATGATTTCCTCCAGTGACGCCCCTTCCAGTTCAGGAGGACGCTTGTGACGTGCTATACCCATCAGGATCTCCTTCTCACCATGCTACTTCCGCGATCGGGAATTGCTTGCGTTCTCCAGCGACCGCGCAGCCGCATCGCGAAATTTGCGGTCGACGTAGTTCTCCGCTGGCGGCGCGATACCCTGCCACTGCCCCTCCACTGCGGCACGCAGCCTCAGCACGTTTGCGAGGCCGGTCATGTCGATCTCCGCGTCACGGGCCAGCCCGCCCGGGGTGGCTGCCATGGCGAAGCCTTCCGCGGCGATATCGGGTGCCAGGCGGAGTCGTTGCGCCAGAATGTCGATTGACGTAGCGTGGTTCTCGCTTGCCAGGGCCCAGCGCAGGCCACGAATGTAGGCGCGGCAATAAGCGGTAAGGACATCGGCGTTTCTCTCCGCCCAGGCACGCAGCACGAAACCGGCCGTCGAGAGATATGGGCCAATCTCGTCAATCGCCTCGCAGGCGACGCGGAGGCCGGCACGCTCTGCCTGTATGCGGAATGGCAGGTTCATGATCGAGGCGCGGGCCAGCCGGTCCGAGAGCATCCGCTTGAGACGGAACGGCGTCGCTCCCACAGGCTCCGCCGCATAGTCGCCCCGCTTGAGGCCATGCAGCTCCAGAATTCGGTAGAGTACGAGAGCGAAGGCGGTGTTTGGCGCGTCAACGAGCACGGTTTGGCCGCGCAGATCCTCAAAGCCGCCGACATCGGGCTGGAAGACAAGCGCGTTGAAGCCGCTGTCGCCGCCGAGGATCACCGCGACATCGACCTTGGCCAGCTCGACCATGGCGATGGCATTGTCGACGGCGGTATGCGCAATGTCGTATTCGCCCGCGGCCAGGCCCTTGCGCAGAACGCCGGAGTCGGGGGTGAAGCTGAGGTCGATATCCAGGCCTTCATCGGCAAAGTAGCCTTGGGCCTGGGCGGCGAATATCGGCAGGTTCTGCACGCCCTCGAAGACGATCAGTTTCAGCTTCTGCATGAGCTAGCCTTCGCGCGGCTTGCGCTTCGCTGCCTGGATCATCCGCCATACCCTTGGCGGTGTGAGCGGCAGCTCCAGCGGCTCCACGCCCAGGCTTGACAGGGCGTTGGCCACCGCATTGGCAATCACCCCGCCGACCGGAATGGTTCCGCCCTCCCCCGCGCCCTTGGCGCCCAGGGGATTGAAAGGCGATGGGCGCAGGCCGATCGCGGTCGAGCGGATGTTCGGATAGTCGGTTGCCAGCGGCATGAGATAATCGGCGAACGACGCACTCAGCATCTGGCCGTTCTCGTCGTAGACAAGATGCTCGAGCAAAGTGCCGCCCAGCCCCTGCACGATGGCGCCGATCGACTGGCCATGCAGGGTGAGCGGATTGATGATCCGGCCGGCATCCTCGACCGTCACGTAGTCCACGACCGCGACATGCCCGGTCCCCGGATCGACCGCGACATGCGCCACATGGGTGCCATAGGCATAGGTATGACGGTGATTGGCGAAGGTTTCCTCGGCCGTTATGCCCTGATCGGACACATCGGCAAAGGCGAGGCTGCGGCCGTCGCTGGCAATCAGCCTTCCCCGTGATACTTCGACTTCCTCCGGCGCACAGTTGAAGCGCATGGCCGCCGCGGCTCGGAGCTTCCGCTTTATCTCCTCCGCCGTAAGCAGGATCGCGGACCCGCCCATCACCGTGGAGCGGGAATGATAGGAACCCCAGCCTTCTTTCACATACGTGGTCGAGCCCAGAAATAGCTGCACCTGGTCATAAGGAACATCCAGGGCATCGGCAGCGATCTGCCCGAGTATCGTTTCCGCCCCCTGACCTACGCCGGAGGAGCCGACATAGACAGAGGCTCTTCCATCGCGCTCGATCACGATTCGCGAGGATTCGCGCGGACCGGCGGCACCGCCCTCGATGAAACACGTCGCTGCGACGCCATGGTAGCGGCCATCTATCAGCTTTCCCTGGAGTTTCAGCTTCTCGTTCCAGCCGGCGTCGGAAAGGCAGCGGTCCATGACCAGCTCGTAGGCGCCGCTATCGAGCGCGGTCGGGTTATTCTGCGGCGCCGTGCCCGGCATCGGATAGGGCATTTCGGATTCCGGCACGAGATTGCGGCGCCGGAATTCGACCATATCAATCCCGAGATCCTTCGCAGCCAGGTGGAAAAGGCGCTCGCGGAAGAAGTCCGCCTCGTAGCGTCCGGGGCCGCGATACGTGCCGCAGGGCGACTTGTTGGAGAGCTGCATCGCGACATGGATTCCGACATTCTCCACCTTGTACGGGCCGGAGATGAACTGGCCGGAGTTGCGCGGCGCGATCACCACCGATGTTCGCATGTAGGCGCCGATGTTCGCCCAGATTTCGCCACGTATGCCAAGGACCCGGCCGTCGTTGCCGCAGGCGATCTCCAGGTCCGCCTCGATGTCGCGCGCATGGCTGATGGCCAGAAGATGCTCGCGGCGATCCTCGCTCCACTTCACCGGACGGCCAAGCAGCCGGGCAGCGAAGGGAACCAGGAAATCCTCGGGGAAGAACTCGCCCTTCACGCCGTAGCTGCCGCCCGCATCCCCCTCGATCATGTCGACGGATTCTTCCTGCAGCTCCAGCATGCCGGCCAGAATGCGGCGATTGGCGAAGGGCACCTTGGAAGCGCCCCAGACCGTCATGTGGCCCCGCTCGGCATCCCACTCTGCGAGCGAACCGCGCAGTTCCATCGTGACGCCGGTGTGACGATGCACATACATGCGCTCGCGTCGCGTATAGGGGGCAGTCGCGAAGGCCGCGTCCACGTCGCCTTTGCCGATTTCGAAGTAGTGCCCCTTGTTGGAGCCGCTGGTTTCCACCAGGAGCGACTGGTCGCGGCGGGAATCCTCGAGGCTGACCACGGGCGCCAGCATGTCGATGTCAGCCCTGATCAGTTCCAGGGCGTCCTCGGCGACCGCCGGGCTTTCGGCCACGACCATGGCGATCGGCTCGCCGACATAACGCACCTTGTCATGGGCAATGACCGGCTGCAGAAACGGTTGGTATTCCGGCAGCGGAAACAGCCTGACCGGGATGGTGGGAACGGTCCGGCCGAGATCGGCGGCGGTGATCACCGCATGGACGCCAGGCAACTTCCGGGCGGCCTCGGTGTCCAGGGAGCGGATGACGCCGTGCGGCAGGCTGCTGCGGAATATCGCGGCATGAAGCTGGCCCGGCAGCGAGATATCGTCGATGTAGCGCCCTTTGCCGCGGAGCAGACGCAGATCCTCGACGCGGCCGATCGCCTGGCCAATGGCAGGCGCCTCGTTCGATGGAGCCGTGGCGAGCACCTTCATGCGGGCTTTCCCCGGCGGCCATCCGCATAGGCTGCGCGCGCATCGAGTATCGCCTCGATGATCGGCAGGTACCCCGTGCAGCGGCAGATGTTTCCGGACAATACATGCCGGATGCGCTCTTCATCGGCATCGGGTTCATGGGTCAGCAGCGCGTGAGCGGTGGTCAGGATCCCGGGGGTGCAGAACCCGCATTGAAGGGCGTGATGCTTGCGGAAGGCCGCCTGCAGGGGCGAGAGATCTTCACCTTCCGACAGCCCCTCGACCGTCGTTACTTGGCTGCCTTCGGCCTGGACCGCCAGCATAAGGCAGGAGCGCACCGCCTCGCCATCGACGATGACGGTGCATGCGCCACAGACGCCATGCTCGCAACCCACATGGGTTCCGGTCTGGCCGAGATGGTGACGCAGGCAGTCGGCGAGGGTGGTTCGCGCCTCCCCGCCGAACTCCACCGTCTTGCCGTTAAGGGTGAACTGCAGGGCCATTCTCCCCCTCCTCCTGCCGATGCTCCGCGCGCAGCATCGCTCGCTCGAACAATGTGGCCACCAGGGCTCTGCGATACTCTGCGTCGGCATGCAGATCGTTCATCGGATCGACCGATGCCGCGGCCAGTTTCGCCGCCGAGGAGATCAGGGTTTCGCCGATCTTCCGGCCTTCCAGTTCCGCCTCGACCGCGCGCAGGCGGAGCGGCGTCTCGCCTGCGCCGATCGCCCCGACGCGCACATCATGCATGCGGCCTTCCGCATCGCGGCCGTAGTGAACCGCGACGCCCGCGAGCGCGAAGTCGCCGCGCCGCAATGCAAACTCCTCGAAAGCCCAGCGGCGCCCCGGCGGCCACGGCGGCAGGGTCAGCCCGACGAGCAGCTCGTCTTCCGCCAGAACCGTCTGCAGGGGACCTTCGAAAAAGTCCTCCGACCTGACGTCACGACTGCCCGCCGGCCCGGCGACATGCATAATGGCCTCACATGCCACCGCCACGCCGGGCATTTCCGCTGCCGGATCGGCGTGCGCGAGGCTACCTCCCACGGTTCCGCGGTTACGAACCTGATAATGCGCGACATGGTCGGTCATCGCCGCGAGCAGAGGCTGGGCACGGCGCAGCGCGGCATCGCGCTCGATCTCGCACCAGCGGACGCGCGCGCCCAGCCGGGTTCCGGCGGGCGTGGTCTCAGTTCCCCGCAGATCGTCGAGCTTGCCGATATCGACCAGCAGGGGCGGCGCCGCCAGACGGAAGGCGAGAACCGGTATCAGGCTCTGTCCACCGGCGATGATCTTGGCTCCCTCGGTCCCCTGGAGCAGCTCAATCGCCTCCGCCACACTGGCGGGCCGCGCATACTCTAGTCGGGATAGCTTCATCCTGGTCCTACTCGCTCAGGCAGGGATCAAGGGGAGCAGCAGATGGGAATCGTGTTCGGGTCCGCAATGAATGCTGCAAAGGCTGTCGAACTCCGCGCGTGGCCGGTCCGCTTCGCTGTCATGCAGGATTCTTCCGGGAACGTTCCGGGCTTCGAAATCGCGCCCCTGGATCGTCAGCACCAGGCGATATCCGGGCGGACAGACGATGCTGGTCGGCCAGATCTCCACATCCAGCGCATAAGCCTCGTTCGGCGCGAGCTTCTGGATCTCGTCGTGGCTGTGATACGGCCGGTAAGGCAAGCTCATAGCGGAGTCCTGCTTGCGATGGGAGGCGCGCAGCCAGCCACGTGCGACCGGGCTCAGATCGCTCGCACCGGTGAACACCACCTCCTCGCCTTGCGGATCGAATAGCCGCAAAGTGGCAAACACGTCCAGGTCGGTCGTGCTTGAACTCGCCCACAGGCGCAGCTTTACCGGCCCGGTGAACTCCATTTCCTGCTCAAAGGGCGCCGTGCTGAAGCTGACACCCTCGCCAAGGGAGCGATAGCTCGACATCGCACGCCTGGCCGGTGCGGTCGTACGCAAGCTCTTGTCTTCCGCATCGAGATAGAGGTTTGTCCATTTCGTGCGCGCGAGCGGCCATTCCGCTTCATCTCGAAAGGCGCCGCCGTCGGGCCGGCGCACGAACAGGCGAACCGGCGCCTCGTTAGCCCAGCCGTTGTCCTCGCCTTTCAAGAAGTAAGCGAAGAATCTCTTCTGACGCTCGATGAACTGCGGCAGGTAGAAGCTCTCGAAATGCGTTCCAACGTGTAGCTGAAGCCATTTCCGCTTCGATCCGGCGCGTATGTATCCCTCGATGTTGCCGCGCAGATGCAAGCCGGCACCACCCCAATTGCCGGCCGAGAGCAGCGGCACCTCAATGCGCGGCAGGTTCGGGGAACGCGTCCTGTACCACGCGTCGTCGAGCGGGTGCTCGAGAAGGTCGCGGGGGTGATCGGCGCGATTGCCCGCCACCATGCCGCTGCTCAGTGGTTCACCGGTATTCGGCTTGCCGGTGTCGCGTTCCCGATAATGCGTCTCGGCATTGCCGTTCTGATTGGGCAGGACCTGCCGCGGATACCAGGCCGTTGGAAACAGATGACTGAAGATGCCGCCGTGATGACTCCAGTCCCGATAGAGGTCGGAACCACCCTCCCACACACAGATTGCGCAAAGATGCGGTGGCCGGAGCGATGCAACCTGCCACTGCTTTATGGCGTAGTAGGAAATGCCGATGGTGCCGACTTTGCCGCTCGACCATGGCTGCGCTGCGGCCCATTCGATGGCGTCGTGGAAATCCTGGGTTTCACGCGGCGAGAACGGGTCGAGATAACCTGGCGACTTGCCACTGCCACGAGAATCCACGGCAACGACCACAAACCCTTCGGGCACCCATCGCTCCGGGTCCACCAGTTCCCATCGCAAATGCTGACCGGTACTGCCGTCCGTATCGATGGCGGGATGTATCTTCTTCAGAGTTTCCCATTGCAGTCTGTACCCGTCGGCAAAATGCACATCCTTTCCGTAGATGCCCATTGCCATCAGCACCGGGTAGCGGCCTGGCTTCCCTGGCCGATAGACGTTGGCACGCAGGATGGAGCCATCCCCGACTTCGAGCGGGACATCCTTCTCGAAAATCATCGCTGCGCCACCACGCCCCTTTGCCGTCCCCCGAAGCCGACAGTCGCCCTACGCGGCGAGGCAGCCGGACTTTCGGCGGCGCCTCGGCGTTAATTGACCGTCTAGTCAGTTTAATGAAGCTGCGCCTGCCTGGCAAACAATTGTGACTCGCTAAAGAGCTTTCAGTATACGCTCGCGAGTGAGCGGCAGGTGGCGGAGTCTCGTCCCAAGCGCCCGGCTTGCGGCGTTGCATACGGCGGCGGTCGCCGGTCCTTGCGAGACCTCGCCCACGCCCATTGGCTCGCCCGCTCCCTCCCCGGCCGGGGCTACCAGCTCGGTAATTATCTCGGGCACTTCGGAGAAGCGCAGGATTGGATAACTATCCCAGTCAAGGCCGGCGATGGCGCCTTTGTCGCTGCGAACTGCTTCCTTCAGACACCAGCTGAGCGATTGCACGATGCCGCCGTCGATCTGATTACGCGCGCCGTCCGGATTTATCACGATCCCTGCGTCCACGGCGCACCAGACGCGTCTCACCTTTACTGATTCCGCAAGCTCGACCTCGGCGACGATCGCGCAGTATGCCGCGCGGTTCTTGTAGCGCGCCAGTGCCAGCCCTTGCGCGTTTCCGTTTCCGGTCTCGGCGTCGGGCCGCCAGCCCGCAATCTCCGACACCCGCTTCAGGACGTTGATCGCGCGTGGGTCCGTCAGATGGCGCAAGCGAAAGTCCAGCGGATCGCAACCGGCGGCATGAGCCAGTTCATCGATGAAGCATTCGATGGCGAAGACGTTGGGGTGAGCACCCAGCGCCCGCAGCGAGGATGTGCGCAGTGGCAGCTTGGTGAGCTGATAGTGGCGCACCGCTACGGCTGGCAGGTCGTAGAGCGGTATCACGTTGCGCAGCGCGCCTGCGCCGACGGCCTCGGGCACGTCCACGATCGATCTGGATGCGAATTGCGGGTCGCAGGCGGCGGCCGCCGCAAGGTTGATGTCGCCACCTGCCCCGGGCCGGCTGGTATGGGTGCCGCTCCAGACCGTCGCTTGCCAGCCGGTCATGCGGCCTTCGCCATCGAGCCCCGCCTTCAGTTCGATCGCCATGGCGCTGCCGCAGATTGCGGACATCTCGTCGCCGCGGCTCCACAGCACGCGCACGGGCCGGCCGGGCACAGCCATTGCCAGCATCGCGGCTTCGAGGGCTGCGTCGTCGGCGCCATTGTGGCCGTAGCAGCCGGCGCTCGGACGGTGCTCAAGTACGATCCGTTCATCCGGAAGCCCGAGGACTCGGGCCATCTGCGCGCGCAGGAGGAACAGGCCCTGGCTGTGGCACCAGACATGCAGGCGGTCATCCGCCATCCGCGCCACGGCGCAGCTTGTCGCAACGGATGCGTGGAGCAGAAAGCCGCGAGTGTAAGTGGCAGTCAGGGCGCTCCCGACTTCGGACGCGACGATCGGATCGTCGCGCTGCAGCCGCGCAGGCTGTTGCTTGAGCCAGGGGGCGATGTCCTCTGGCAGGTCGATTGCCGGTGCGCGCCAGCTCAGCTTTGCGGCGAGGAAGTCTGCCGCCAGGCGCGCAACGGTCTCGTCCGCGGCCAGGACGGCCACAAAATCCCGCCGCCTCAGCAACCTGCAGCGATCGCCGAATCGCTTCCGGAATGCCACCGTCGGCACCGATGCGAGCGTTGCGCCCGGACGGGGTGGATGCAACACACGTCCATGCAGCATGCCCGGCAGAGTGAGATCCTGCAGAAAGACGCCCCCCGTCAGGATGCCCGGCAGGTCGCGGCGCGGCAGCGAGCGTCCGACCAGTCGGTATGAAGCGGCCGGCTTGATTTCTGCGCCCGAGCAAAGGTCCTGCTGCCAGTCGATACAGACGCTCAGTGACCACAGGTCATGCCCGGTTGCATTCCCGCCGAGCAGAACTTCTCCCTGTTGCAGATTGAGTTGCGACGGCTCTCGGTTCAGCAGCCGCGCGGCAGCAGCCAAAGCGGCCTCCCGCAGGCGCGCCGCGGCAACCCGAATCGCCATCCCGCCACTCTCCACCGACTGGCTGCTCGCGGTCAGCCATTCGTCCGGCCCGCGGCGGGTCGAAGGCGGAGGCAGGTCGAAGCGGTCCGGATCAAGCGCGAGTTCCTCGGCCGCGATTTGCACCAGCGCCGTATGAATGCCCTGCCCGAGTTCCACCTTGCCGCTCCGCAGCATCACGCGTCCGGGCACTTCGAGGCTCAGCCAGTCGGAAAGCCGCGGATTATCCTGCAGGCTCCTGGTCAGCCAGGCGGACATCAGCGTGGCCGGTCGAGCCACGCCCTCGCCGTGGCCGCCACCGCCGCCAGAATGCGCGGATGCGCACCGCAGCGGCAGAGATGGGGGTCCAGGGTACGGGCAATCTCCGCGCGGCTGGGCTCCCCCTTCAAGCCACGCAACCACGCATAGGCCGTGATCAGTATTCCGCCGAGGCAATAGCCGCATTGCGCCGCCTGATGCGCTATGAAGGACTCGATCAGCAGCCGCCCAAGGGCATCCTCCGCGAGCGATTCGGGCGTGCGAATGATGCGCCCCGTCTGGTCGGCGGCGAGAAGCTGACAGGCATGGCGAGGCTGGTCATCCACCAGCACCATGCAGGCGCCGCACTGCTCCAGCCCGCAGCCGAAGCGGCTGGCCGTGAGGCCAAGGCTGTTGCGCAAGGCCTCGAGCAGGGTTGCGCCCTTGGGAAGACATAGGTCGCTCGCGCACCCATTGACATGCAGTCCGACCGGCTCCACCGGCGCCGGGGTGGGGGGCGGGACCGGGTCGAGCATCATACAGATGCAACCCGCGATGCTGCGACACCCAGATGTTCCAGATGGCGTGCCACCCGAAGTGCGTGATCCTCCCGCCAGGGCGCTGCGATCACCTGCACGCCGATCGGCATCGGCGACGCCTTTGCGTAGGGCGTCGCCACCACTGGCAGGCCAAGGAACGAGATCGGCTGTGCGAACATGCCGATCGTGGACTTGACGGGCAGTTCGACGCCGTCGATCACCATGATCTCCTCTCCGAGCCTTGGCGCCACACAGGGCGTGGCCGGTGCGAGGATGACATCCACGTCACGGAACAATTCCCGTACCCTCGCCCGATACCAGCGGCGGAAGCGGCTGGCCTGCACATACCATTCAGCCGGCAGCAGCGCGCCGGCGAGGAGGCGGTCACGGGTTTCCGGGTTGATCTCATCGGCGCGATGCCGGAGCCGCTCGCGATGCAGATTGGCGCCTTCGACGGCGGTCATGACATAGGCTGCCGCGCGCGCCCGCCTTGCCTCGGGCAGGGTGATAGTTCGGCTGGTGCCCAATGCCGCAGCGAATGCCTCCACGGCCTCATGGGCCAGCGGCTCGCCACCCTTGGCGAAGTAATCGCCGGCGACCGCTATGCGCAGGCCATCCACGCCATGTTCAAGGTCGGGTAGTGCAGGTTCCGGTGCGCGCTGGGCGCAGACCGGATCGTCAGCATCGGGTCCCTGTATGGCATCGTAGGCAAGCGCCAGATCGCGCGCGCTGCGCGCCATCGGACCAAGATGATCGAGGCTGGATACGAACGGAAAACTGCGGTTGCGCGGCAGCCGGCCAAAGGTCGGCTTCAAGCCGAACAGGCCACAGAAAGAAGAGGGCACGCGAATCGAACCGTTGGTGTCCGACCCCAGGCTGAGCGGTACCATGCCGCTGGCGACCGCGACACCGGAGCCGCTCGACGAGCCGCCGGCGCCCCGCGATGGATCGTGCGGGTTGCGGGCATGTCCGTAGTGGATGTTCTCGCCAATGAAATCATATGCGTACTCGCTCATGTTCAGCGCGCCAACCAGGACGGCGCCGGCGGCCTCCAGCCGCTGGATCAGCGGCTGGTCCGCGCCGGAGGGCTCTCGGTCACGGTTTATCCTCGAGCCGGCAGTGGTTACCCGGCCGGCAATGTCATAGAGATCCTTCACGGCAAAGGGTACGCCGGCCAGCGGGCCCGGCTCATGACCTTCCTTGATCGCGGCATCCAGTCGAGCCGCCGTGGCGCGGGCGCGCTCCGCCATCAGATCGGTGAAACCATTGAGCCGCCCGTCCAGTTCGGCGATGCGGGCAAGTGCGATTTCGACCGTTTCCGCAGCCCTCAGGCGGCCGGCCTTGACCGCGGTAGCGATATCGGAAACGGTGCTGGTATGGTCGATCATGGAACGTACACCGAGGCAATCTCCACCTCGTCGTCGACGGGATAGTCGAGAAACAGCCGCGCCATGGGAATAATGCGCCTGATGTTGGCGAGAACGCCGGGCATCTGCTCGGGCGTGATCACAAGGCCGGACAGTGCCGCATTCTGCTTGACGAAGACCTCGACATCGAAATCGTCAACGCTCATTGGATCTCTCCCCTGACGGCCTGTCGAAGACTGCCTTTCCTTTACCGGAAACGCTCTCCCCTTTGCGGCGGCGGGCCCTGGCAGTTCGTTCATCGTGCGCGCGGGATACAGGATGAGTGCCCGGACATCGAACGGATAGAGAATGATTTCCCCGCTCGCCCAGACAGGTAGCGGGTAGCGGGCGAAAGGTCAATAATTGACTAATTGGTCAATTGTCCGATCTAGTATGAAGCTTGTGTGCTGGCCGGCATCCGCGGGACTAAAGGAATATCTCCATGGCCAACCATCAGCCGATTGCGGCGGAGCCCCCAATTCCCGAGGAACTGTGGGACCTGATGGCAAGAATCGGGCCCCGCTGGGGTTCGGATGTCGGCGGGAATGTGCGGCGCATGGTCGAGGCCTATAGTGAGGTTCTGAAAGCCTCGCCCAAGGATGGCGTGGCGGTCACCCGCGATGTCGCCTATGGCCGCCATTCCCGGCAGCGCTTCGACGTCTTCCAGCCGGAAGGGACCGGGCCGGGTCCGTATCCAGCCTTGCTGTTCGTGCATGGCGGCGCCTTCGTGGAAGGCCATCGCAACCGCACGGACGAGATTTACTCGAACGTGCTTTACTTCTTCGCCAGGCGAGGCGTTGTCGGCGTCAATATCGGCTATCGACTGGCCGACGATTCTTCCTATCCTGCGGCCAGCAGCGATATCGCCAGTGTCGTCGACTGGGTCAGGGAGAATGCAGCAGAGTGGCGCATCGATGCGGCGCGTATCTATCTCATGGGTCATTCCGCCGGAGGGGCCCACGCCGCCAGCTATGCCTATGACCGGCGCATTCATGGCGATGCCGGTCACGGGTTGGCCGGTCTCGTGATTGTCAGCGGCCGCGTGCGTGCCGACAATCTTCCGGAGAATCCGAATGCCCGAAAGGTGGAAGCCTACTACGGAACCGACCCCCGCCGGCTGGACGATTGTTCGCCGGTGTCTCACGTCGATGCCAACAGCCCCCGGACCTTCATCGCTTTCTCCGAGTTCGAGAATCCGCTGATCGACGTGTATTGTCTCGAGCTGGCCTATCGTCTGGCCCAGGCCAGGCGGAAGGCGCCGCCTGTCTATTTTCTGAAGCGGCACAACCACACTTCGGCCATCGCGCATTTCAATACTTCGGAGACCGCTCTGGGAGAAGCGATTCTCGAGTTCATTCACGGACGGTAGGGGGTCGCCATACGTCGGGTGGGCGCCTGATCAGGCCCCCGGGCGGATGCCGATGAACTTGATCTGCGTCATTTCCTCGATTGCGTATTTCACGCCTTCGCGTCCCACGCCACTCTGCTTCACGCCGCCAAATGGATACATGTCGAGGCGAAAGCGGCTGGCTTCGTTGACCCATAACGACCCGACTTCGAAGTCGTCGGCAAATCGCAGGGCCGTGGCCAGGCTGCCGGTGAATACGGCGCCCTGCAGGCCGAAGGGCGAATCGTTTGCCAGCGCAATCGCCTCGTCGATCGTCTCGAATGGCACCAGGACAGCAACAGGCCCGAAGACCTCTTCCCGCCAGAGTCGGGCCTCCCTGGACAACTCGCCGAGAATGGCGGGCGATATCATGGCCCCCTGGCGCTTCGGCTCCAGAAGCGCCACTGCGCCTCTTTGTATTGCATCCGCGATCATCTCCATAACCCGATCCGCTGCCTGACCGGAAACCATGGTGGCGAGATCGGTGCCGGGATCTTCCGCCGGGCCAACCTTCAGCGCCGCGGCAGCAGCAACGAACCTCCCACAGAATTCTTCGAATACCTGCTTCTGCACCAGCACGCGCTGCGCGGAAATGCATTGCTGGCCGCTCGCCTCGAAGGCAGCGGCGGCGATCTTTCTCGCCGCCGCCTCAAGATCGGCGTCGGCCATGACAATGTTCGCTGCGTTCGATCCGAGTTCGGCAAGGAACTTCTTGGCGCCGGCCGCACGTGCCAGCGATTCACCCGCATTCGTGCCGCCAGTGAACGAGACGGCTCGCACCAGGGGATGGCTTGCGAGTGCAAGCGCGGTCTCGCGATCTCCGGTTACCACTGAAAACAGCCCCTCGGGCCAGCCGCGGTCATGAAACAGCTCGGCAAGCCGCAACGCCGTCCGCGTGCCGGCCGGCGCCGGCTTGACGACGACCGTATTGCCGGCGGCGATAGCCGGGGCCAGTTTCTGGACCAGAAGGTTGATCGGCGCGTTGAAGGGAGTTATGGCGCCGACGACACCATAGGGCAGACGCCGCGTCATTCCGATCAGTCCGCTGCCGGCCGGCGTCGCGTCGAGCGGAAGCACCTCGCCGCCAATCTGCGATGCGCTCGCTGCACAGGCTTCAAGGAGCTCCACGCCACGCTGCACCTCGAAGCGACAGGCCCTGATGGGCTTCCCCACATCCTCGACGATAATCGCCGCGAGTGCTTCCGCCTGGCTTCTCACGGCATCTGCAGCGAGCCGCAGCCAACGGACGCGTTCGTGCAAGGCCTTCTTGCGAATTGCAAGAAAGGCATCGTGCGCAGCCGAGACGGCTCGCTCGACACCGGTCGCGCCGGCCTCCGCGATCCGCCCGGTCACGCACCCGTCGTGTGGGCGCACCAGATCGAAATGGCTCGCCGACTTCTGGCCGCCGCTTCCCGGATAGTAGGATTGAATGATGTCGACCATGCCGCCGCCGGATTCAGTAAATCTGATCTGTATCTGGAGTATATTATAACTGACTAGACAGTCTATATTAACAGGCCGACGCCCATTGTGGCGATACCGTTGGAGGGCGCCTTCGGACCGGAGACTCCTTGTTATCATGCGAGTTGACTTGCCATGCAGATAGTCCGGCAGCGGCCGCTCCGTGTCGCCGTAGCTGGTCTTGGCGCCATTGGCCTGGCCGTAGCGAGGCAGATCGACGCCGGCATCGACGGGCTTGTCCTGGCAGGGGTCTCGGCGCGCGACCGGACGAAAGCCCGGGAGAAGCTTTCCGCCTTCTGTGATCCGCCGCCGCTCTGTACATTGGACGAACTGGCGGATCGAGCCGACATCATCGTGGAGGCGCTGCCGGGCGCGGCCTTTCGTGCGGTTGCCGTTCCGGTGCTCGAGCGCGGCAAGGTGCTGGTTGCGATCAGTTCGGCAGCCTTGCTGGATGCCGAGGATCTTCCGGCACTTGCGCGCCGGCACGGCGGCCGGATCCTCCTGCCGGCCGGCGCCATGATGGGCCTTGATGCGCTGACCGCAATGGCCGAGGGCGAGATCGTCAGTGTCACCCTGATCTCGCGCAAGCCACCACAGGGCCTCAAGGGTGCGCCATACCTGGAAGAGAACGGGATCCGCCTCGATGGGCTGGCCGAGCCGCTCTGTGTTTTCCGCGGCAGCGCACGGGCGGCGGCGAGGGCCTTTCCGGCCAATGTCAATGTCGCGGCCACTTTGAGCCTCGCCGGTATCGGCCCGGATGCCACCATGGTCGAAGTCTGGGCCGATCCGGCGCTCGCGCGCAACACTCACGCCATCGAGGTGGTGTCGGACATCGCCCTCCTCACCGCCAGGATCGAGAACCTGCCCATGCTTGATAATCCGCGCTCCAGCCGCATTACAGCGGCATCCATTGTCAGCTGCCTTCGGCGCCTGGTTTCTCCGCTTTGCATTAATGCGTAGAGCTGCCGATTGCGCTTCGGTTCAGCGTTTCCAACCCTGGGATCAGTATTGCGGCCGCTCTGGCAGCTTGGCGAGCGAGGCAGTTCATGCGATGGATTCACGGGGCAGGTGTCGTGGCCACTTGCTGCGCCGCCGGCCAACGGAACTGTTTCCATCCCGTGGTGAAAGTCTCTAGGGCCCGCCGAGGGTGAAGCTCGCGAGGATCTCGCCGACCAGCGGGTTCGGGAACCGGCGCTGCAGGGTGACCGCGAAGAAGCCCTCCATGATGCCTTCAAGCCGGGCGATCTCGCTGAGCGCGCCGGCGGCCAGTTCGTCCCGGACGACGATGGGCGGGATGACCGCGAGGCCGGCATTCGCGCGCGCGAGCAGACGCAGCATCGCCATGTCGTCCGCCTCGGCGGCGATCCTCGGAACGATGCCCAGCCGGGCGACGAGTGCGTCGAAGGAGGCGCGCAGCGATGCTTCCGGGGTCGGGAGGATGAGCGGCTCGTTCGCCAGCAGGTCCGCAAGCGCCCGCCCGACGAAGCCGGAAGGGCCCACAAGGCTGACGGGCTGCTCGGAGAGCTTGTGCACGAGATAGGGGCTCAGGCTGTCGCGCGCCGGGACCAGGTTCGTCAGGACTACGTCCAGCGACATGGCTTCGAGTGCCCTCAGCAGATCCCCCTGCGATCCGGAGCGCGAGACCACCTCGATTCCGGGCCGCCCGATCAACGGCGCGAGGAAGGCGATCTGAAAGTTGCGCGACAAGGTGGCGAGCGCGCCGATCCGCAGCACCCGGCGCACCGAGCCGACATTCTGCAGCGTCGCGGCGAGATCCTCCGCCGTCCGGAAGATCGCCTCGGCATGATCGAGCGCGATCCGCCCCGCCTCGGTCAGCACGAGGCCCCGGCCGCGCCGCTCGAAAAGGTCGTGGCCGAGCGATGCCTCAAGGGCCTTGATCTGCGTCGAG
>JAHCJR010000020.1 GCA_026126165.1 Alphaproteobacteria bacterium | reverse complement strand
TTTCCTCCTTGCCCTGCGCCAGGAATGCCTCGAGCTGCGGCTGGCGCGCCATGGCCGCGTCGACTTCCGGGTCGCTGCCGCGACGGTAGGCGCCGATCCGGATCAGCTCCGCCATGTCCTCGTAGGTCGCAAGCAGCCGCCGTGCCCGCTGGATGATCTCGCCTTCGGCCGCCGCGTTGCAGGCCGGCATGGTCCGGGAGACGGACTTCAGCACGTTGACCGCCGGATAGCGCCCGCGTTCGGCGATCTGCCGGTCGAGAACGATATGGCCGTCGAGAATGCCACGCACCGCGTCCGCGATCGGCTCGTTATGGTCATCCCCTTCCACCAGGACGGTGAAGATTCCGGTGATGCTCCCTTTGCCCGTGCCAGGCCCCGCACGCTCCAGGAGCTTCGGCAGTTCGGCGAAAACCGTTGGCGTATAGCCCTTCGCCGCCGGCGGCTCGCCGCCGGCAAGGCCGATCTCGCGCTGCGCCATGGCAAATCGTGTGACGCTGTCCATGAGGCAGAGCACATCGAGATCAAGGTCGCGGAAGAACTCCGCGAGGGCCATGGTCAGATAGGCAGCCTGCCGCCGCTGCAAGGCCGGCTCGTCCGACGTCGCGACCACGAGGACGGAACGCGCCAGCCCGTCCTTGCCCAGATCGTCCTCGATGAATTCCTGCACCTCCCGGCCCCGCTCGCCGACCAGGCCGATGACATTCACGTCGGCGCCGGTATAGCGGGCCATCATCGACATGAGCACCGATTTGCCGACGCCGGAACCGGCGAAAACGCCCATGCGCTGGCCACGGCAGCAGGTGACGAAGGAATTGAGCGCACGCACGCCCAGATCGATGCGCGCGCCCACCCGGCGTCGCGCATGCGCCGGCGGCGGCGCCGCGCGCAACGGATAGGCCCGCGGCCCCTGACGCAATGGCGGTCCGCCATCGACCGGCTCGCCGCGCGCGTCGATCACGCGGCCAAGCCAGGAAATATCCGGATGGATCGCCGCCTGCCGTGCCAGGGCGACGGCGCGACAGCCGATTCCGACCCCATCCACGGCGCCAAACGGCAGGACCACCGCCTGGTCGCGACGGAAGCCCACGATCTCTCCGGGGATCTCCTGCCCGCCACGGGCCACCAGCGACAGCCGCGAACCGATCGCCTGGGTCCGGGCCAGGCCGCCCACCTCGATCATGAGGCCCTGGACGCCGGTCACGCGACCGTACAGTTCAAGCGGCGGCAGGCGATCGATCTCTGCCAGGATGTTGTGCAATTCTTGGCCCCTGAAACGGATGGAACATCATGCTCGTCGGCAGATGCTGGGCCGTTTCTGCTTAAATCCCGGTTAAACGCCGAAGCGGCTATTTTCATTGTTCGGCAATGATTTAGTTGATTTCGCCGGGATTTACCTTTTATTAAGGCAGATGGTTAATATTAACCCTCGACCAGCGAGGAGGGGCCAAGATGCGCGTGCTTCTGATCGAGGATGATGCGTTGATCGCCAAGAGCATCGAGATGATGCTCAAGGGCGAGGGTTTCAATGTCTACTGCACCGATCTCGGCGAGGAAGGCATCGATCTGGGGAAGTTGTACGATTACGACATCATCGTACTCGATCTGAACCTGCCGGACATGAGCGGCTATGACGTGCTGAAGAAGCTCCGCACCGCAAAGGTCGAGACACCGATCCTCATTCTCTCCGGCATGGCCGAGACCGAGAAGAAGGTAAAGGGCCTGGGCTTCGGCGCCGACGACTATCTCACAAAGCCCTTCAACCGGGACGAACTGGTTGCGCGCATCCACGCCATCGTCAGACGCTCGAAGGGTCATTCGCAGTCGGTCATTCGTACGGGCAAACTCGCGGTCAATCTCGACTCGAAGTCGGTCGAGGTCGAAGGCCAGCGCCTGCATCTCACCGGCAAGGAATATGCGATGCTCGAGCTGCTGTCGCTGCGAAAAGGCACGACGCTCACCAAGGAAATGTTCCTCAACCACCTTTATGGCGGCATGGACGAGCCGGAGCTGAAGATCATCGATGTCTTCATCTGCAAGCTGCGCAAAAAGCTTGCTTCCGCCACCGGCGGCGAAAACTACATCGAAACGGTTTGGGGTCGCGGCTACGTATTGCGCGATTCCTCCGAAGCGGACCACCAGCGCCGCGCCAAGGCGAGTTGATCCGTATCCCCTCGGACAAGCTGGTACGTTTCTCCCGCAAGCCCGATTCGCCAGACCGGCGGATCGGGCTTGATCCTTTGCGCCCTCAAGCGGCGATGCCGTAGACGCCGCGCAGGCCCGGCAGCGGCTTGAAACTGTCCGATACGCCGAGCACGGTCTCCGCGCCGCCGAGATAGAGGGCGCCGTCGGGCGGAATGAGCTGGGACATGCGATCGAGGATCAGCCGCTTGGTCGGCTGATCGAAGTAGATCAGGACGTTGCGGCAGAATATCACGTCGAAGCCGCCGAGCGGCGTGGGATCGTCGAGCAGGTTGTATTGCCGGAACCGCACCATCGACCGGACCGACGGTTCGATCTGCCACATGTCGTTGACCTGGGCGAAGTATTTGAGAAGGAACTGGATCGGCAAGCCGCGCTGCACCTCGAACTGGGTATAGAGCCCGAGTTTCGCCCGCTCCAGCACTTCGACGGAAAGGTCGGTCGCCAGTATGTCAATGCGCCAGCCGGCGAGGCGGGCGGCCTCCTCTCTGAGAATCATCGCCAGGGAATAGGGTTCCTGCCCGGTGGAGCAGGCAGCCGACCAGATGCGGATCTGGCGCTGCTGGGCGCGCGAGGCAATCAGCGACGGCAGGGTCTGCTGCCGAAAGATCTCGAATGGTTTGCCGTCGCGAAAGAAGAACGATTCGTTCGTCGTCATCGCCTCGACGACTTCCGCCGTGAGCTTCTCGTCCCGCACGACACGCATCCTCTGGATGAGCTGATCCAGTCCGCCAAGCCCGCGCCGCCGGGCCAGCGGCACCAGCCGGCTCTCGAGCAGATAGGTCTTGTCCGGCATGATCACGAGACCGGAGCGCTGTCTCAGAACAGCGGCGATATAGTCAAAGTCCTGCGGCGTCATGCGGCCACTCCCACGCTCAACCGCCGCACGGCGGGCGCGATCTCCTGCAGCGGCAGAACCGCGCTGCACAGCCCGGCACTGGCGACCACGCCAGGCATTCCCCAGACGACGCTGGTTGCTTCGTCCTGGGCAATCACGTTCCCGCCCGCCTCCACCACCGCCTGGCAGCCGCGATACCCGTCCGAGCCCATCCCGGTCAGTATCACCGCAAGCACGTGTGCGCCATACACGCGGCAGAGGCTGCGCAGCATGGGGTCGATGGACGGGCGGCAGAAATTCTCGGGCGCTTCCTGATCCAGTTGGATGAATTTGCGCCCGGTGCGTTCCTGCACCCGCATGTGCCAGTCGCCGGGTGCCAGATAGACACGGCCGGGCAGCACCGGCTCGCCATCCAATGCCTCGTGGCAATCGACGCCACTCTGGCGATGCAGGTGTTCGGCGAGGATCGTCGTGAAAGTCGGCGGCATGTGCTGCGTGACGAGGACCGGCAGTTCCAGGCATCCTTTCAGGGCGCCGAGAACGGAGAAGAGCGCCTGCGGCCCGCCCGTCGAACTGCCGATCGCCAGAACATGCGCCGGCGATCGGCTCGCGGGTCGCAGCACCACCTTTGCCGCGCAAGGCTGCGGCGCGCGCACGCGAATGCCGGTGACCTCGGCCCCGGACCGGGGTGCCGGCAGGGCCGGAGAAGTCTGATTTCGCCGGCGACTTCCGTTCTTCAGGCGGGACGATTGGCCCAGCGCCCGGACCCTGGCGATCAGATCGGCGCGGAAATTCGGGGCGCCCTGCATCTCCCGGCCGGTGCCCGGCTTGGGGATATAGTCCGCCGCTCCGGCGGCAAGGGCACGCAGGCTGACATCGGCATTGCGCGCCGTCAGCGTCGAAGCCATCACGACCTTGAGATCCGGAAGCAGCCCGAGCATTTTGGGCAGCGCGGTCAGCCCGTCCATCTCCGGCATCTCGACATCGAGGATCAGCACCTCGGGCTCGAGCCGCACGAGCTGCTTGAGGGCGAGTGCGCCGTTGCCGGCGGAGCCAACGACGACGATGTCCGCCTCCTCACTCAGCCAGCGCGTGATCAGGCCCCGGACTACCGCGGAATCGTCGACGACCATCACCCGGTACGGCCCTTCCTGCCGCGCGGCGCGCCCAGTTCCCCTCTGCAATTCGAGTGCCTGCACTTACAGCAATCCCGCCTGAGCAAATTTTGCTTCGATGATGTCCCGGTCGAAGGGCTTCATGATGTACTCGTTCGCGCCGGCCTCAATCGCGGTGCGGATATGCGCGACATCATTCTCGGTCGAGCAGAAGACCACGACCGGTGCGTCGCCGCCGAGCGTGCCGCGCAGCGTCTTGAGAAATGTCAGACCATCCATGACCGGCATGTTCCAGTCGAGCAGGATTGCCTCCGGCATCTGACGACGACAGGCCTGCAAGGCCTCCTCGCCATTGACCGCCTCCTCGATCTCGAAGGAGAGCTGTTCGAGTATCCGCCGTGCCACCGTCCTTATCACTCGCGAGTCGTCGACCACCAGGCATCGCCGCATGATTCCCCTCCCCCCGCGCTAAGCCGCCATGGTTGTGCTGCCAAAATCGAGCAGTCGATCGACGTCGAGACTGAGCAGGAGCTCGCCGTCCAGGCGATAGATGCCGCTGGAAATGACTCGCCAGAGCGGATCGAGGGTCGCCGGAGCGCGTTCGTAGGCGGCCTCGTCAACCTCGATCACCTCGCCAACACTGTCGATCAGAAGGCTGTAAGGCTCGCCCCTGTGCTCGACCACCACGCTCATGCCACGCCCGCCATCGGATCGTGGCGGCAGGTTCAGCCGACGGCGGACATCGATCGCGGTGACGATCCGCCCGCGCAGGTTCAGCGCTCCGGCCACCTCGGGCGGTGCCAGGGGAATGCGGGTGATGGATTGCGGGCCCAGCACATCCTGGACGCAGAGCACGGGAATGCCGAAGAGCTGACCGGCGATGGTGACGGTCACGAAGTTTCTCGTCGATGTCTCGTTCATGCCGCACCTCGAACGGCCAGGGTCGCGGAGAGGGTCTGCAGAAGCGCGTCGCGATCCGATTTTGGCACGTAGTCGCTGAACCCCGCCTCCCGACCCCGCTCAAAATCGCGGGCGGAGGCATGCGAGGAAAGCGCCACGATCGGGGTCGCGTTCCAGCGTTCATCCTCCCTGATCGCGCGCGCGAAATCAAAGCCGCTCATGCCCGGCATTTCGATATCGCTGATGATCACATCGAATGCCTGGCCGTCCTCGCGGTAGCGCAGCGCCGCCCTGGCATCGGCTGCGGTCGTCACTTCGTAGCCGGCGACCGATAGCATGGGCGCCAGCATGTGCCGGAAGAACGGACTGTCGTCGACCAGCAGGACCCGCCGTTTCGCGGCCACTTCGCCGGAAGCGCCTTCGCTGGCGGCCTGGAACCAGTCGCCGAATCCTTTCTGCAGGTAGTAACCGACATCGACGATCTCGGTCGCCTGGCCCGCGACAACCGCCGATCCGAGAACTCCCGCCTTTCTGCCTTTCTGTTCGACGTGCAGGCGATCCTCGACGATATCCACGATCTCGTCGACGATGAGGCCCATGGAACGGTCCCCGTCGGCGAAAACCAGGATTGGCTGCGCCCCTGCAGACCGCAGCTCGTACTTCTCCTCCATCATGACGAGCGGCATGAGACGACCGCGATACTGCACGAGCGTCTGCTGGTTCGAGCGTTCGATTTTCTCGACGGGAAACTCCTCCAGCCGCGCCACGAGCGCAAGCGGCACGGCTCGCGGTTCCGGCCCGCCCGCCCGGAAGACCAGCATGGCCGTTCTCTCGTCCGACTGGCCGAGCTGTCGCTTCTCCGTCGCGCGCGCATCATGCTCGCTGCCCGCCTGCTGGCCGGCGGCAGCGGCTATGCCGTTGGGGTCGAGTATCATGATGACGCTGCCATCGCCGAGAATAGTGTTTCCCGAGAACAGCGCGATGTCGCGCAGGATCGGCGCCACCGGCTTGACCACGATCTCCTCGGTATCGAACACGCGGTCGACGACGATTCCAAAATTGCTGGAACCGACCTGGACGACGACGACGAATGCCTCGTTCTTGCGGTTACTCCCGGCCTCGTCAGCGAGCGCAAGAACGCGGTCGAGAAACACGAGAGGCAGCAGCCGGTCGCGCAGGCGAAGAACCGGCGTCTCGCTGATCCGCTCGATCCGGTGTTCGGAATCGTCTGACACGCGCACCAGTTCCACGACGCTGATCTGCGGAATGGCGAAGCGTTCACCCGCGCATTCGACAATAAGTGCCGAGACGATGGCCAGCGTGAGAGGAATCTTGATCGTGAATGTAGTGCCTTTGCCTTTCTCCGACTTCAGATCGATGGTCCCGCCGATCTTTTCTATGTTGGTGCGAACCACGTCCATGCCGACGCCACGGCCCGAGACAGATGTCACCTTGGCGGCGGTGGAGAAGCCGGGACGGAAGATGAACTGAAGCACCTGCTGCTCGGCCATGCCGTCCAGTTCCTGCTCGATGGCCAGGCCCTGTTCGATCACCTTGGCGCGGATACGGCCGACATCGAGCCCCCGCCCGTCATCGCGGATTTCGATGATGATATGACCACCCTCGTGGAAGGCATTGAGCGTGATATGGCCCGTCTCCGGCTTGCCGGCCTTGAGCCGTTCCTCCGGCCTTTCCAGTCCATGATCGGCGGAATTGCGGACCATGTGGGTGAGCGGATCCTTGATCAGCTCGAGCACCTGGCGATCCAGCTCGGTCTCCTGGCCGAGCATCTGCAGCTCGATCTTCTTGCCAAGCTCCACCGACAGGTCGCGGATCAGTCGCGGCAGTTTCGCCCAGGCGCTGCCGATCGGCTGCATGCGCGTCTTCATGACGCCTTCCTGCAGCTCGGTGGTCACGTGACTGAGCCGCTGGAGCGGCACCGTGAACTCGCTGTCATCGAGGCTGCGCACCATCTGCAGGAGCTGATTGCGTGTCAGGACCAACTCGCTCACCATCGTCATCAGGTTCTCGAGCAGGTCGACATTGACGCGGATCGTCTGGTTGGCGAGCGATGCATCCGTGGCCGATCTTGCCACTTCCTGCCTTGCCGGTGCCGCCTCGCGGCGCGCGCTGGAGACGCCCGTTGGCGACGGCGGCGGCGCGGCGGCGGCCTGGAATGCAGCCTCGAGTTCATCCAGCGATACCTCGCCCGGACGCAGGGCGCGCCCGAGTTTCGAATCGAATGGTCCCTCGGCATCCTCCGTCGGTATCGGCAGGTCCCGGGTTCGGGTTGGTTCCGGTGTCGCGCCGATGGGGACGGCCTTGCCGCTCGCCAGCGCATCGAGACTGTCGATCAGTTCCGCATCGTCGCCTGCCGGTTCCTGTCCGCTTTCCTCGAGGGCGGCCAGCAGCGACTTGATCCGGTCGATGGATGCGAGGATCAGACTGACCGAATCAGGCGTGACCACCAGTTCGCGGTCGCGGAACCTGCCGAGCACATTCTCGGCGGCATGAGCCACATGCTCGAGGCGGGGCAGACCGAGAAAGCCGCAAGTCCCCTTGATCGTATGGACCAGACGGAAAATGCTGGCGATCAGCGCCGGGTTGTCCGGCTCGCGTTCGAGAGTGACCAGCTCGACGTCGAGCTGGTTGATGCTCTCGGCCGTTTCGGTCAGGAATTCGCGCAGCAGATCGTCCATCTTGCCCACCGGTAGGGCGGGCCGTCGATCCGCCCGCAAGGTCATCCGGGCGAGCTTCGAAGAAACAAGTTAAGAAGGGGTGAAATGGCGGTTTTCCGCCACTTTTCAGCCTCTCATGAAGCGAATTCCGACATGATCCCCGACCGGTGTTTCAAGCTGCAGGCATCCGCCCACGCTGCCCGCCAGCCGCGCCGCATAGACGGCCACCGCATTGTGGCTGTCCAGGTCGCTCTCGCCGGCCCCATCCTGCAGGGCGAGCGCCAGGGCCGGCTCGATCCGCGCGCCGGGTCCGCTGGCGCCGACCGCGAAACCATCGCCTCCCGACCCCATCACTTCGACCTGCCCGCCACGCGGCAGGGCCGCCTGGGCGACCAGCAGCAGGTTGAGCAGGAGCTTGGCCTCGGTCTTGGGCAGTTCCGCCGGCAGCACGAGTTCGGCCGGAAAAACGAGCTGCGTGCGGCCCGTCTCGAAATAGCCGCTCGCGGCGCGACGCAGCTCGGCCATCGCCACACGCTCGCCCAGTCCGCCAAGCGCGCCGAATGCCATGCGGAAATACTGCAACCGGCGGGATGCCTCGGCGGCGCTGGCGGCAAGCAGCTCGGTCGCCTCGCGGCGCATCTCCGGATCTTCCTCGTCCGCCAGGATCTCCACGCCGTTGGCCAGCGCGCCGATTGGCCCGACGAGATCGTGGCAAAGCCGAGAGCTAAGATAAGCGATAAGATTCAGTTCGAGCATACCCGCGCAACTCCCCTGCCGCTCGCCACCGCACGTGACGATGGCCTAAGATGCCTGCCGTGCTCACCTGCGTCCACTGTCGAGAGACGAAGATGAACAGCCGCGTTACCCCGGGCAGCCTGGTACGCCATCCGGACCGTCCGGACTGGGGCCTGGGCCAGGTCCAGTCCGTCATCGGCGATCGGGTGACGGTCAACTTCGAGCATGCAGGCAAGCAGCTCATCAATGCCCGCATTGTCGGTCTCGAAATCGCGGATGAACGGCGGCCGCCGCGGGACGGGGCCTGAAGGTGGGCGCCGGTGCCGAGGCGCTGGAACTTGCCACCGGCCTCGCACTGGAGGCCGCGGCGGAAGTCATGGCGGTCTATGGCGGCGCGATCCGCTCCCGCAGCAAGCCGGATGCATCCCCGGTGACCGACGCGGACGAGCGGGCAGAGCGGGTTATCCTGGCCGGCCTGCGCGCCCGCTCGCCCCATGCCGTGGTGGCCGAGGAAGAAGCGTCACGCCGGATTCCGGCAGTCCCGGGCGAGGAACGGTTCTGGCTCGTCGATCCGCTGGATGGAACGCGCGAGTTCCTGCAACGCAACGACGAATTCACCGTCAACGTCGCCCTCGTCGGGCGCGGCAGGCCGCTGCTCGGCGTAATCGTGGCGCCAGCGCTCGGCCTCTGCTTTCGCGGCATCGTCGGCGAGGTCGCGGAGCGGCGCGAGGGCGAAGGCACTTGGCAGCCGATCCGGAGCCGCCAGCCGCCACGCTCGGGCCTCGCCGTGCTCGCCAGCCGCTCCCATCTCGACCAGGCGACCAGGGACTACATTTCCCGCCTGCCGGTCGCCCGGCTGGAGAGGGCTGGCAGCTCGCTGAAATTCTGCCGTCTGGCCGAGGGTCTGGCCGATCTCTATCCGCGCTTCGGCCGCACGATGGAATGGGACACCGCCGCCGGGCACGCGATCCTGCTCGCCGCCGGCGGCCACGTGACGACGCCGGAGGGCACCGAACTGGCCTATGGCAAGCCGGGCTTTGTCAATGGGCCCTTCATTGCCAGCGGGACGTCAAAGGACGGCTACGCCCCGGACACCACGATCGCCGGCTCCGGTGGATCGGCATAGAGCCGTTCCACATCGGCATGTCGCCGCTCCAGCGTGGCGCGCTGATTGATGTAACCCTTGTCGGTGATCTCGTTCGCATCGATCGAGGGCGGCTCGACGAGCAGCAGCAGCCGGGCGATCCGGGTGGAAGATCCGCTTTGGGTTCTGTTGTAGCTCTCGAGCCGCTCCCTGAGCACCGCCAGCAGTGCTGGATTGCCGACCAGTGCCGCCGGCTCCAGGGCCGATCCCGCGACCTCGCGGCAGGCATTGAGGCTTGGCCATGCCAGCACGCAGACCGCGTCACGATCATGGCCGCAGACGACCGCGTCCTGAAGCAGGGGCGAGCACGCCGCCAGCAGGGCGACGCGCAGGGCACCGGTATGCACCCAGGTCCCGGTCGCCAGCTTGAAATCCTCCGCCGTGCGGCCGTCGAAGACGAGACCCTTCGAGGGATCCGCCTCGTCGGCGAGGCGCCCGGCATCGCCGATGCGGTAGAAGCCATCGGCGTCGAACGCAGCCGCTGTCAGCTCGGGCCGCTTGAAGTAGCCGGGCGTCACGTTCGGTCCGCGCACCCGCAACTCCATCTTGCTGCCCGACGGCACCATGCGGATCTCGACACCGGGCACCGGCACGCCGATGACACCGGCGCCCTCCAACGGGAAATGCGCCAGGGTCGCGAGCGGCGCCGTCTCGGTCGAGCCCCAGGCGGAGGTCATCATCACCCGGTGGCCGAGATGGCGGATCGCCAGATTCTCGAGCCGGATCCAAAGGTCCTGCGGCAGGGCCGCGGCGGCATAGAAAATCAGCTTGAGATTGGCGAGGAAGCGGCGCGCGAGTTCGTCATCCTTTTCGAGATAGGGCAGCAGTGCGGCAAAACCGGCGGGAACGTTGAAGTAGATGTTGGGCGAAACCTCGCGCAGATTGGCGACCGTCTGTTCGACCAGGCCCGGCGCCGGCTTGCCGGCGTCGATATGCAGGCTGCCGCCATGGCGCAGCACCAGGTTCAGGTTGAAGTTGCCGCCAAAGGTATGGTTCCACGGTAGCCAGTCGAGCAGCGCCGGCGCCATGCCTGCGAGGAACGGCCAGCACTGAGCCAGCATCTGCTGATTGGCCGATAGCATTCCATGGGTGTTGATGACGCCCTTGGGCAGACCCGTCGAGCCGGATGTAAAGAGGATCTTGGCGATGGTCTCCCCGGTCACTGCCGCCGCAGCGCGCGTCAGAAGTGCACCGGGCCGTGCCTCCAGTAGCGAAGCCAACGGTGTTGCCGCGCGTCCGGCCGGCGCCGGCGCACTGCTCGCCAGCTCGACCTGCCGCGCGCCGATCGCATCGAGTGCCGCCGCGAAAGGCTCCCCTGCCGCCACGTAGATCAGCCCGGGTCGCACCAGATCGTAGATATAGCGGAGCTTGGCGAAGTCGCCGCTCATCAGCGAGTAGGCCGGCGAGACGGGCACGACCGGAATGCCCGATCGCAGGCAGGCCAGCGTCAGGATGGCATGGTCGATACCGTTCCCCGAAAGGATCATGACCGGCCGGTCGACCGAAAGGTCCCGCTCGAGCAGGGCCTCGGCCACGGCAGCGGAAGCGCGGGCCGCCTCGCCATAGCCGAGCCGTCGCCAGGGCGCATCTCCCGGCCCGGTCCGCTCCGCGAGGAAGAGCCGTTCCGGATCCTGTGCCGCCCAGTGGTCCAGGTAGTGGATCAGCGAGACCGGGTAGCGGCCGAGCGCCGCGCGCGCGCGCAGGACGCGACCGCCATCCGCCGTTGCCACCATCTCAACCGAAGGCGGCGCGAACTCGATGGCGGCGAAGGGAGGTTTCGATTGCTGCATGCGCTCTCCCATACAGTCAGATGACGATCACGTCCGGGCCAGGTGGTTCGGCGTGAAGTTGCTCCACCAGGTTGCGCCGTCGCGTCAGGGTCGCGCCCTGATTGACATACCCCTTGTCGGTGATCTCGTTGCCGTCGATCGAAGGCGGTTCGCTCATCAGGATGACACGGGCGATGCGCATCGACGAACCGCCATGGCTTTCATTGTGACGGCGCAGCCCGGCGCGCAGATGCGCCACCACCGCCCGGTTCTTCACCAGCCGCTCCGGCATCGCCGCATCCGCCGGATCGTCGCAAATGCCGCGTGCCGCGTCCAGGTTGGGCCAGGCGAGCAGCCCGACGAAACTGCGGTCGTGGCCGGTAACGACCGCATCCTGCAGCAGCGGTGCGGCGGCATCGATCGCCGCCAGCCGCAACCTGCCGACCTGCACCCACGTGCCGCTGTCCAGCTTGAAATCCTCGACCACACGGCCGGCGAAGGCGAGACCCTTCGCCGGATCGGCCGCATCCACGAAGCGGCCGGCATCACCGATGCGGTAGAAACCCTCCTCGTCGAAGGCGGCCTCGGTGAGATCGGGACGGCCGAGATATCCCGGCGTCACGATGGGGCCGCGCACGCGCAGTTCATAACGGTCGCCGCGCGGGATCATCTTGATTTCCACCCCCGGATAAGGGAGTCCGATGACCCCGGAACCTTCGACCGGCCAATGCAGCGAAGTCGCGGTGGGTGCGGTCTCGGTCGAACCCCAGCCGGTGACGAACATGATCCGCTCGCCCACCGTGCGCACTGCGAGATCCTGGAACCGCTGCCAGAGTTCCTGCGGCAGCGATGCGCCGCCATAGCCGAGCAGCTTGAGCCGGCTGAAGAAGTTCCGCCGCAACGCCTCGTCCTGTTCGAGACGGGGCGCCAGCATCGCATAGCCGGCAGGCACGTTGGAAAGCTGCGTCGGGGCGATCTCGCGCAGGTTGGCGATCGTCTGCTCGAACTGGCCCGGGAGCGGCCGGCCGCCATCGATATGGTAAGTGCCGCCCTGGCGCATGCAGGCATTGAAATGGAAATTGCCGCCCATGGTGTGGTTCCAGGGCAGCCAGTCCAGCAGCACGGGCGGATTGTCGGGATCGGGAATGGCATAGATTTCCGCCATTCTCTGGTTGGCGCAGAGCATGCGCTGCGTGTTGATCACGCCCTTGGGCATGCCGGTGGAGCCGGAAGTGAAGAGTATCTTCGCCACGGTGTCGGGCCCGAGGGAGGCGAAGCGTTCTTCGAGATCGGCGCCCGGAACGCCTTCGAGCAGGCTGGCGAAGGACGTGGCCGGAATGCCCTCCGGCGGCTCGTTCACGGCGACCAACTCGACGCCGGCGAGATCAAGCGCGGCGAGCGCTCGCCGAAAGAGCCTCCCGCTCTGCACCAGCACCAGGGCCGGCCGCACCAGATCGAAGCAATGGCGCAGCTTGACGAGGTCCTGGCTCGCCAGGGAATAGGCGACGGAAAGCGGCGCCACCGGCACGCCCACGCTCATGCAGGCGAGCGCCAGTTCCGCGTGGGCGATGGAATTGCCCGACAGGATCATTGCCGGCCGCCCCGGGCCCAGTCCGCGCGCCATAAGGCTGGCGGCGATCCGGTCGACATGGGCCCGCACTTCGGCATAAGTGAGCCGCCGCCACTCCCCGGACGCATCCCGTTCGGCCAGCATGACCCGGTCGGGGGCCGCTTCCGACCAGTGACGGAGATACTCGACGATGTTGCGCCGATAGCTGCCGAGCGGTCTCGGCGATCGCAGAATCAGCACGCCGTCCGGGCGGCGCTCGACATCGACTGCCGGGGTCGCCATGTTGACGTGGCGAAACGGCGCCTTCGCCGCTCTCGCCGCACTGCCGGTCTCGTTCATGGCGCACCTCCCACCGCGTTTCCGCGTCGCCACCGGCCCTCAAAGGCCGAGATAGGCCTGGCGCACACGATCGTCATGGAGCAGTTCCTCGCCCCGCCCGGACATGACGATGCGACCATTCTCCAGGACATAGGCATCGTCCGCCAGCTTCAGGGAGACGGCGACATTCTGCTCCACCAGGACGACCGTATGCCCCGCCTCGTGCAGGAGGCGGATGGTCCGGAAGACCTCCTGCACCAGCGCCGGCGCAAGGCCGAGCGAGGGCTCGTCGAACATGATCAGTTCCGGTTGTCCCATGAGGCAGCGGCCGATGGCCAGCATCTGCTGCTCGCCGCCCGAAAGAGTGCCGGCCGCCTGACCGCGCCGCTCCGCCAGGCGGGGAAAGAGTTCGTAAACCCGTGACATGGTCGCGCGCGCCTTGGCCCGTGCGCGCGGTATCATGGCGCCCATTTCCAGGTTTTCCTGCACGCTCATGCTGGGAAAGACCTGGCGTCCTTCCGCCACCTGGCCGATGCCAAGGTCGCAGATCCGATAGCTTTCGAGGCCGGTGATATCCTGGCCCTTGAAGCGGATCGAACCCGATCGCGGCTTCTCGATGCCGGCGATGGTGCGTATCAGGCTCGACTTGCCGGCGCCATTGGCCCCAACGATGGCGACGATGCGCCGCGCGCCTACTTCGAGCGACACCTCTGAAAGCGCCTGGGCATCGCCATAATAGAGATCAAGCCGTTCGACGACGAGGCTCACAGCGCCTCCTCCCCGAGATAGCATTCCAGCACCGCCGGATCGCGCACCACTTCGCCTGGACCGCCCTCGGCGATGGTCTCGCCATGGTGCAGCACCACGATTCGCCCGGCGAGCGCCATGACCGCCCGCATCACATGCTCGATCAGCAGGATGGTGAGGCCGGTCTCCTCGTTCAGGCGCCGGAAGACGCCCACCATGTGATCGGTCTCGGTCGGTCGCAGACCGGCCATAACCTCGTCGAGAAGCAGCAGCTTCGGTCCCGTCGCCATGGCGCGCGCCACTTCGAGGCACTTGCGCTCCGGCAGGGTGAGGCTTGCCGCCGGCAGCGCCCGCTTCGCCGCAAGACCCAGCATCTCCAGAATCTCGCGGGCGCGCTCGCGTGCCGCACCCACATCGTGGAGGCGGTTCAGCGCACCAACAATCACGTTTTCCTCGACGCTGAGCTGCTGGAACGGCTTGACGATCTGAAAGGTGCGGCCGATCCCGGCGCGGCAGACCTGGTCCGGCCGCAGGCCGGTGATGTCCATTCCGCCCAGCCGTACCGAGCCCTGGTCCGGCGCGAAGACGCCCGCGATGAGGTTGAAGCAGGTAGTCTTGCCGGCGCCGTTGGGCCCGATCAGGGCCAGGATCTCCCCTTCCGTCACGTCGAAGCTGACGTCCTGAACGGCTTTCAGGCCGCGAAAGCTCTTGCTGAGACCACGCACTTCGAGCAGCGCCATGTTCAGCGCCCCCCGTCAGAATCGAGCCCGAGCCGGCGCCGCAGGCTGGGCCAGATGCCATGTGGCAGGAACATGATCACGAACAGCAGGCAGATGCCGTAGAAGACCTGCTTCACGCCCGGCAGCACCACGCCCAGTGCCTCCATGGTCCCGCGCAGGCCCTCGGCGAGGACGGTGAGCACGAAAGCGCCGAGGATCGGGCCGAACAGCGTGCCGAGGCCGCCGATGATGGGCCCGAGGATGATCTCGATGGATTTTTCGATGCCGAAGATCTGGAACGGGAACAGGTTGTTGTTGAAGAAGGCCGTAAACACGCCGGCCAGCGAGGCAAGCGCGGCCGAAAGCATGACCGCCAGCATCTTGTAGCGAAATACGTCGATGCCGACCGCCTGCGCCGCTTCCTGATCCTCGCGGATGGCGAGCCAGTAGAAACCGATCCTGCTTTGCATCAGGCGGTGGCAGAGCAGGAAGCAGCCCGCGGTCATGGCAAGCAGCAGATAATAGAACATCTCCGGCGAGCCGCGCAGGTTGACAAGGTCGTTATAGTCGCGCTGCGCCACCTTGAGGAAGAAGCCGCCGGAACCACCGACCCAGTCGAAGTGATCGAAACCAATGCGGGTGAATTCGGCAAAGGCGATGGTCAGAAGCGCGAAATACACGCCGCTCACGCCGAAGCGGAAGGCGAGAAACCCGATCGCGGCTCCGAAGACCAGCGCCACCAGGATTGCCGCAAGAAAGCCCAGCGCCGGCGGCACGCCGTAATGGACGAACAGCGCCGCGGAGACATACGCGCCCAGTCCCACATAGAGCGAGTGGCCGAGCGAGAGCTGGCCAGCGAAACCCATCATCACGTTCCAGGCCTGGCCCACATAGGCAAGATAGAGGATCAGCGTCAGGACCGAGAGCAGGTATGGATTGACCACGAAAGGCAGCAACATGAGCAGGGCCAGCAACAGGCCCAGCAAGACCCTCGCGCGTCCGCCCGGCGCTGCCCGGCGCGGCCCGCTCATGCCTTGCGCCCGAGCAGGCCCTGCGGCCTGAGCAGCAGCACGAGGATCAGCAGGGCGAAGGTCACCATGCTCTTTGCCGACGGCGTGAGCACCAGGCCGGCAAGCGCCTCGGAAACGCCGACCAGAAGGCCGCCGAGCAGGGCGCCGCCCATGCTTCCCAGGCCGCCGACGATGACGATCACGAAGGCAAGCAGCGTGTAGGTGGGGCCCAGCATCGGCGTCACATCGACCAGCAGCACCATCATGCAGCCCGCCGCGCCGACGCAGGCCGAGCCCAGTCCGAAGGTCAGGGCATAGAGCCGCTTGACGTTGAGCCCCACCACCAGCGCACCGCGATTGTTGTCGGCGCAGGCGCGGATCGCCTTGCCGGTCGGCGCATAGCGAAAGAAGGCGAAAAGTGCGGCAGCAACGGCAAGCGCCGCCAGCGCGGCGATCACCCGGACCTTGTCGAGCAGGATCGGTCCGATCTGGTAGCTGTCATAGGCGTAGTCCACGAGGACGTTGCGCGCGTTCGGTCCGAAAAACATCAGGAGGCTGTTGATCATGATGATGGCGATCGCCACCAGCAGGATGAACTGCGAGTGCTCTGGCCGGGTGATGAAGGGATTGATCACCGCCGTCTGCATGGCATAACCGAACAGGAACAGCGCGGCCATGATCGGCAGCATGAGCAGCAGCGGATCGAGCTTGAAATAGACGAACAGCATCACCGCCGCGTACATGGCAAGCGTCATCATTTCGCCATGCGCGAAATTCACCACCCTCACGACGCCGAATATGACCGACAGGCCGAGCGCCATCAGCCCATAGACCAGCCCGGTCAGCACGCCGCCAAGCGCGACGTTCAGATACAGTTCAATCGGCATGCCGACCGGCGGTCGATAGGAAATCCGGGAATATGCGCCTCAGCCGCGATTGTTCCATCCGGGAACGGGGAAGACGGGCTTGAGCTCCTGCGCCTCGGCCGGGAGCACCACCTTCGGCTCGAGATTGCGGTTCTGCAGCGCCGCCGAAGCAATGGTGGTCGCCTGCCCCTTCTCGTTGAACTGGATGGCCCCGCCGATCATCACCCGCTTGTCGATCTTGGTGGCGCGCAGCGCCTCGGCCAGCGCCTGGCCGTTCGTCGACTTGGCACGCTGATAGGCATCGGCCACGATCATCATCGATTCGAAGGAGAAGCCGACGTTGAAGATGTGCCCGATCAGACGGTCATTGGGGAACTGCTTGCGGAAAGCCCCGGCCACCTTCTGGGCGATTTCAGACTTCGGATTGTACCAGGGCACGTTGGTGACGCAGTACTCGGAGAACTTACCGAGCGTGGTGAAGAACTGCTCCTCGTACATGCCGGGCGAACCGGGGCTGATGATGCCCATCGGCTCGAAACGCTGCTTGACCATTTCACGCACCAGCAGGATCGAGTCGTTGAGCCGGCTGACCAGCATCACCATCTCGGCGCCGCTCGCCTTGGCCTTCGCCACCTCGACCGAAAGGTCGCGCGCGGCCGGATCGTAGGAAATGGTCTCGAGAATCTTGAACGGCATGTCGAGCCGCGGGAACAGCGCCTCCACGCCACGCGCGGATGCCTGGCCGAACGTGTCGTTCACATGCATGAAGACCGCCGTCTTCGGCGTCGCGCCGGTGGCCTTGAAAAACTCCTTCATGAGCGACAAGCCGTTGCCGATCAGCATGGGCGCCGTCGGGAAATTGCGAAACACGTACTTGTAGCCCTGCTCGGTGATCTGCGGCGCGGCCGCGATGTTGATCATGAAGGGGACGCCCTTCTGTTCCGCCACCTGGGCGATCGCGCCGGCGGCGCCGGAATCGAAGGGTCCGATCAGGACATGGGCGCCATCGTTGACCAGCTTCTCGGCACGCGAGCGCGCGAGATCGACATTGGTCTCGAAATCGACCGAGGTGACGTCCAGCTTGACGTTGTAACCCATTTCCGCGAGCAGCGCGGGCGCGATATCGATGCCGCGCTGGCAGGACTGCCCGAAGAATGCCTGCGGTCCGGACTTGGGCAGAATGACGCCGACCTTCAGCGCCGCCGCCTGGCCGCGGACGATGTTGAAGGGCGCCACGCCGGCCACCGCCGCCGCGGCGATGGCCGAGCCGGTGAAGGTGCGGCGGGTCACTCCTGGAAGGCGCCGTGCGCTCTTGCTGCTGGTGCTGGTCATGTTCCTTTTCCTCCCTGCCGGTCAGCCGGGCGGTAGCCACAGGCCACCTCCCGGCTCCGGAATTCCTTGGTGCGCCAGAGACATTAGCCGATGAAGATAAGTGCCGGAAGTCCCTTCGGACGGGTTTCAGCGCAGCGGTTCGAGGATGCTCACGTAGTTCGCCACCGCCGCGCCGCCCATATTGAAGACCCCGGCGAGCCGGGCACCGGGCACCTGAATGCCCCCGGCCGTGCCGGAAAGCTGCATCGCGGAAAGCACGTGCATCGATACGCCGGTCGCCCCCACCGGATGGCCCTTCGCTTTCAGGCCGCCGGAGGGATTGACCGGCAGCCGGCCGTCCTTCTCCGTCCAGCCCTCCAGGATGGCGCGCGCACCCTGTCCACGCGGCGTCAGGCCCATCGCCTCGTATTCGATGAGCTCCGCGATGGTAAAGCAGTCATGGGTTTCCACCAGGTCGAGGTCATCGAGCGTCAGGCGGGAGCTGTCGAGCGCCCGAGCCCATGCGCGCGCCGGTCCCTCGAAAGCCAGTATGTCGCGTTTCGACATGGGCAGATAATCGTTCACCTGGACCCTGGCGCGGAAGGCGATCGCCTTCTTCATCGACAGCGCCGTATCGGTGTCGGCCAGGACCAGTGCCGCCGCGCCGTCGGAGACAAGGGAGCAGTCGGTCCGCTTGAGCGGACCGGCAACCAGCGGATTGCGCTCCGACACCTGGCGGCAGAATTCGAAGCCGAAATCCTTCTGCATGTGGGCCAGAGGGTTGGCGGCACCGTTGCGGTGGTTCTTGGCCGCGATCCGCGCCAGCGCATCCGACTGGTCGCCATGGGCCTGGAAGTAGCGGCTGGCGATGCGACCGAACACGCCAGCGAAACCAGCCGGCTCCTCGCCATCTTCGGGCAGGTAGCTTGCCTTGATCAGGCAGTTACCGACCTCCTGCGTGCTGATCCCCGTCATTTTCTCGACGCCGATCACCAGCACGAAGCGGGCGCGCCGCGCGGCGATGGCATTGAGGCCCTGGTGAATGGCCGCGGAGCCGGTGGCGCAGGCATTCTCCACGCGCGTCGCCGGCACGAAGCGCAGATCGGGATCGGCCTGGAGCGCCAGCGAGGAGATGAACTCCTGGCGCTCCATCCCCGCGTTGAAGGTCCCGACATAGATGGAATCGACCTCGCCGGCGGCGATACCCGCGTCCGCCAGTGCCTCGCGCGCCACCTTGCAGACCAGGTCCTCGACCGTTTCCCCGTCCAGCTTGCCGAAACGGCTATGACTCCAGCCGACGATGCATGCGCTCATGAAAGCCCTCCCGCAGGGCCTTCATCTTGTCCGTCCGGACGCGAAAAGCAAGGGTCCGGCGGTGCCCTCAGCTTCCGACGCTGAACGCCAGGGCAGTGTCGCGGACCAGCCGCTCGGGCGGCAGGTCGATCTCGGCCACCGTCCCCTCCCCGGGCTTGCTGTAGAGACGCAGATGCCCGCCATGCAGTTCGATGAGCTTGCGGGCGATGGCAAGGCCCAGTCCGGCGCCGCCGTGACTGCGCGAATGCGACCCCTCCAGCCTGCCGAATGGCTGCAGCGCGTCCTCGATTCTCTCTTCCGGCATGCCGATGCCATTGTCGGCGATTCCAAGGCGCAGGCAGCCATCGCCCGTCATCGCGGCGGACAATTCGATCCGCCCGCCCGGTGCGGTGAATTTTATGGCGTTTCCGGCCAGGTTCAGCACCACCTGCCGCAGCTTGATCGGATCGGCCCGGAGACGCGGCAGAGCCGGTTGGGCGACGATCTCGATACTGAGCCCGCGCGCCTCGGCGGCATCGGAGAGGAACTCGCGGCACTGGCCGAGAAGGCGCGCCGCATCGACCACGTCCTCGTCGAGGACGAGGCGACCGGTCTCGGCTCGCGAGAGGTCCAGGATGTCGTTGATGAGCGACAGCAGGCGATGGCCGCTCTCGGCGATGTGCCCGGCCGATTCGCGCCGCAATTCCACGTCGCCCTGCGCCGCCTTGGAACGCAGGATTTCCGCAAAGCCGATGATGGCATTGAGCGGCGTGCGCAGCTCATGGCTCATGTTGGCCACGAATTCCGCCTTGGCGCGGGTCGCGGCCTCGGAACGCTCCAGCAGCCGCAGATTTTCACAGCGCAGCCGGATGCTTTCCAGAAAAGCGCTGAAACCGTTCCGCGCGAAGAGGAGCAGCGCGGCGAGATAGGCGAGCGCCATGGCGCTCATATAGCCGTGCACCGGCTCGCCGCCGCGCATCAGCATGGCGATCGCCGGCAGCAGGGCGAAGAGCACGTAGCCGATGCAGGCCGCCGGCACCACCTGCAGCGTGGCGAGTGCCGCCGCCGACATGCCGCCGCAAACGAAGACCAGCAGGACCTGGTGCGCGACCGAATCTTCGGGAAACAGCAGGATCGCGGCCGCGCCCCATACCGCGCCGGACGCCCAGGCGAAAAGCACCAGTTCGCCGAGCCGCGCCTCCACGCCACGTCCGCTTTCGACCGCATGGCGGTTGCGCCACCAGACGAGGATACGCGCCAGCACCAGGGCCAGCACCAGCCCGCCCCAGACGAGCAGTCGTTCGCTCTCGCCGAGAGACCAGAAGAAGGCAACCGTCAGCAGGGCATTGAAGGCAAGGCCCCCGGTCGCGATCGGCACATTGCGCTCGATCGTGCGTACCTGCTCGTTGCCCAGCTCGCTTGCGGTGTCGGGATCCAACTCGCCAGCGAGCCACAGGCTGTGCCAACCCGCCATCAGCTTGCCCCGGACCCTGTGGGATGCCAGCCGGTCTCGGCCGGCGGCATGCGGCAAGTATGCGCCCCGCCGCGCCCCGGCTCAAGGCGCGCCAGGCTGCCGGTCCATTCAACTTCTGGGCAAGGCTTCCTGGAAGCGGACCGGCTGTCCCGGATGGCCGGACAGCTCGCCCTCGCGCATGGAGAAACGGCCGCGCAGAACGGTCATCACCGGCCGGCCGGTCACCTCCATGCCGGTAAAGGGTGACCAGCCGCAACGACTACGCAGCCAGCTCTCCTCGATGCGCCAGCGCCGCTTCAGGTCGACCACCGAGAAGTCCGCGTCGTAGCCGCGCGCGATCCGGCCCTTGCCGGCGATGCCGAAGATGCGGGCCGGTCCGGCGGAGGTCAGATCGACCAGCCGCAGCAGGCTGAGCCGGCCGGCATTGACATGATCGAGCATGAGCGGCAGGAGGGTCTGCACGCCCGGCATGCCCGACGGGCTCTGCGGGTAGGGCTTGCGCTTCTCCTCGAGCGTGTGCGGCGCATGGTCGGATCCGATCACGTCCACAACCCCCGCGCGCAGCGCGCGCCACAGGCGCTCCCGATGCCGGGCCTCGCGGATCGGCGGGTTCATTTGCGCCAGCGTCCCGAGCCGCTCGTAGGCTTCCGGCGCGGCGAGCGTGAGATGCTGGGGCGTCACCTCGACACTGGCAATATCCTTATGGGCGGCCAGCAGTTCCATCTCTTCGGCGGTCGTTACATGAAGGACATGAACGCGCCGTCCGGCCGCCCGCGCCAAGCGGAGCAGCCGCTCCGTCGCCAGTCGCGCCGATTCGGCATCGCGCCAGAGCGGATGCAGCTCGGCCCCGCCGCCGCTCGAAGCGACGTCCCGGCGGGCGCGCAGCCGCGGCTCGTCCTCGGCATGCACCGACATCCGCCTCCGGCCATGGCGCAGCACCTCGCCAAGGCGCGCATCGTCATCGACCAGAAGATCGCCGGTCGAGGCACCCATGAAGAGCTTGACGCCCGCCACGCCGGGCAGGTTTTCGAGGTATGGCAGTTCCTCGGTGTTGCTGCCGGTCGCACCGACGAAAAAGGCATGGTCGGCATGGGTGCGCCCTGCGGCGCGACGCAGTTTCTCGGCAATTTCCGCCTCGTTGGCGGTCGAGGGCCTGGTGTTCGGCATCTCGAAGACCGCCACCACGCCGCCCATGGCGGCGGCTTCGGTGCCGGTCTGCAGGTCCTCCTTGTGTTCGAGCCCCGGTTCGCGGAAATGCACCTGGGTGTCGATCACACCGGGCAGGACATGCAGGCCATCGAGACTGACGACTTCCCCCGCCTGCCCGGAATCGAACTGTCCGATGGCCGCAATCCGGCCGGACACGACGCCGATATCGGCCTGAAAAATCCCGTCATGAGAGACCACGGTGCCGTTACGCAACAGCAGATCGAAACGGTCGGACATTCTGGTTACCCACGATTTGGAGCCGGTCCAGCCCTGGACCCGGTGTCATATAGCGCCTCTTCAGGCCATCCCGCCACCCTCGCGGCGCCAGAGTTCTTCCGCCGCCCGAACGACCGTCGTCACGGGAAGGTCGGCCATGAGCGAACCGCGCCCGGTGCGAAATTCAGGCCGTAAGGCCAGTTCCTCGTAGCTCGCCGGACCACGCACGCTGGCGCACTTCTCGCCCCAAGGCGCATAGACCGCCTCGCGGCTGGGGCCGAAAAGACCGAGCGTCGGCACGTCGGCGGCGGCTGCCATGTGCATCAGGCCGCTATCGTTGCCGACGAAGAGAGCGGCACGGCGCAGGCACGCCTGCGCGGTGAGCAGGTCGGTGCGCCCAACCAAATCCACCGTGTCCAGCCCCGTCAGGCCCTGCAGGACCTGCGATGCCTGGCCGGCGTCCTCGGGCCCGCCGAGCAATACGATGCGCGCGGCTGGCAGAATGCCTCCATGCGCCACGAGGCGGCGGGCGAGTTCCGCGAAACGCTCCGGCGGCCAGCGCTTCGGTTCCCAGCGCGCGCCGACCCCAAGGGCCAGAATCGGCGCACCGGGCGGCAGCAGCGTCTCGGCCATCTGCTCCTGACGCCGGGACAGCCAGATGCGGGGTGCCGGCGGGTCGACCATGCCGAACTGGAGGCCGAGCTGGCGCACCTTGTGCGCCCGCGTCATCGAGCGACGCAGCACCTTGCGGCGCCGGGCGATCAGGACCTGGCCGATTGCCGACCCTCGCAGGTCCACCAGCAGGCTCCAGGGTGTCAGCACCACCTGGCGCCAGAGCTCGTACCAGTGGCCGAGCCATGGGCGCTTCTCCATCACCAGCAGCCGCTCCAGCGCCGGCATCTCCGCGAAGAGCGGCGCCGGGTCCGGGCCGCAAGCGACGGTGAAGCGGGCCTGGGGATAGCGCGCGAGCAGCATGTCGAGCAGCCCGGTCGAGAGCACTGCATCGCCGATGCGGCCGGAAGTGATGAAAAGGATGCGCATGGGCCGGCATCCTAGCCGATCGGCCGGCCGTCTGGACAAGTTCCGGGCCAGCGCCTGCGATCTTGCCATTTTCGGCTGTCTCGCTTACCTGATGAAATGGTATCGGCTGACGACCAACATCGCGAGGCTGACCCGCACCATGTCCGAACTCGTTCATGCGAAGCTTGCCGATCGCGGGCTCCTCGCTCTGGCTGGCGAGGAAACGCGCAAGTTCCTGCAGGGCCTCGTCTCGAATGACGTCGAGAAGGTCACGCACGCGCACGGTATCTATGCGGCGCTGCTCAGCCCGCAGGGCAAGTTCCTGCATGATTTCTTCATCCTTGAATGGCACGACGGGCTGATCCTCGATTGCGAGGCGGAGCGGCGCGCCGATCTGCAACGGCGGCTGACGCTCTACCGGCTGCGCTCGAAGGTGCGGATCGGCGAGGCCGACGCGGGCCTCGGCGTCCACGTCGCCTTCGGCGACGGCGCGGCGGCCCGCCTGGGCCTGCCGGCGGAACCAGGTGCCTGTATCGCCTTCGCCGGCGGCATCGCCATGGTCGACCCTCGCCTGCCCGATCTCGGCCTGCGGCTTGTCGGCGAGGATGCCGCTATCGGCGAAGCCTTGCGGGCGGCCGGGTTCCGGTCGGGCGAGGCGAGCGAATATCATCGCCTGCGTGTCCATCTCGGCGTTCCCGACGGCAGCCGCGACCTGCCGGTCGAGAAGGCTTTCCTGCTCGAGAACAACTTCGAAGAGCTGAACGGGGTCGATTTCCGCAAGGGCTGCTATGTCGGCCAGGAACTCACCGCCCGTACCAAGTATCGCGGACTGGTGCGCAAGCGGCTGTTCCGGGTGGATGGCGACCGCTCTCTGCCACCCGCGGGGACGCCGGTCATGGCGGGCGAGAAGGAGGCCGGCATTCTCTATTCCGCGCTCGAACGCCAGGGCCTGGCGCTGCTGCGCCTCGAACCGGTGCAGGAGGCGGCGGATACCGGCACGCCGCTGACCGCCGGCGATGCCCGGCTCGTTCCGGTCAAGCCTGCCTACGCCCGCTTCTGAGCCGCGGGCCGCCCGCGCAGCCGTTCCGTCCCCGGACGGGGCATGCTAGGTTGTTCGCGGCTGTAACGGCGTCATTCGGGGGGTGCGGGTGCGCCTTCGCTTTGTGGCCGTCTGGTTTCTGCCGATGCTGGCGGCGATGGTTCTGGGCATTGCCGCGCAAGCGGCCGATGTCCGGCGCATCGCGCTGGTGATCGGCAATGCCGATTATCGCGAAGGAGCGCTACGCAACCCCGTCAACGACGCCCGGGCGATGACCGCGGCGCTGACCGAACATGGCTTCAGCGTGATACTGCGCCTGAATGCCACCAAGCCGCAGATGGAAGAGGCGATCGCGGAATTCGGCGAGCAGCTTGGGGAAGGCGGCACGGCACTGTTCTATTTTGCCGGGCACGGCATCCAGGTGAACGGCCGCAACTTTCTCATTCCCGTCGAGGCCGAGATAAGATCCGAGCCCCGCGTCCGGCTGACCACCGTGGATGTCGAGGCGGTGCTGGACCAGATGGGCGCCGCGAGATCGCGGGTCAATATCGTCATTCTCGATGCCTGCCGCAACAACCCCTTCGAGCGCCGTTTCCGCGGCACGGGCGGCGGGCTGGCGCAGATGAATGCGCCGGAAGGCACGCTGATCGCCTACGCCACCGCGCCGGGCGCCGTGGCGGCGGACGGCACAGGGGCCAACGGGCTCTATACGGAAGAGCTGCTGCGCGCCATCCGCGAGCCCGGCCTGAAAGTGGAGGAAGTCTTCAAATCCGTCCGGGCCGGCGTCGCGAGGCGATCGAACGGCGCGCAGATTCCCTGGGAGTCCTCCTCCCTGGTCGGCGACTTCTATTTCAGGGAATTGCAGCCGGCCATGGCCGCCGGACCCTCGCTGCTGTCCGCCCGGCAGGCTCTCGAGCTTGCCTTGTGGGATGCGGTCAAGACGAGCCAGTCGGCAGCCGAGTTGCAGGCCTATCTCGACCAGTTTCCCAACGGCACCTTCGCGCCGCTGGCCCGCACCCGCATCGCCGCGATGGCCGAGCGCAAAGGTGCGCCGGGACCATCGGCGGCGGGCGCCAGGCCGCCCGAGTACCGGCCCCGAACCGAGACAAAGCCCCCCGTGGCCACCGCCAGGCCGGCCTCGATCGCCGACGCGACCGCCATCCCCGGTCTCAGCAAGCCGGGCCGCGAAGCCTACCAACGCTTCCTTGCCGGCGGCGAGCACCGGGCATTCGCCGTCGCCGTGGCCAAGGGAGCGGGCTTTGGCTGGACCGCCGGCAACGAGGACGCAAACCGCGCGGTCTGGAGCGCGGCCTACAACTGCACCAAGTCCGCCAGATCGATCTGCCAGATCCACGCGCTCAACCAGTCGCTGGAGACGGCCTCCTATGAACGGTTCGCACGCGAAAGCGCCGAGGCCCAGGCCGCGCTTCGGACCGGCACCGTGCAGGGATATTTTCGGGACGAGAACCGGGATTTCGGCGTGCCGCCGCAGGAAATGCTCCGGGCCGCGGGCTATCATGCCGATACCCCGCTCACGCTGCCGGGCGCGCGGACCATCTATACGACGGAACTGCTTGGCATGCTCGCTGCCTCCGCCAGGCCGGTCCTTGTCGACACGCTGGACGGCAACCATCACCGCACCTTGCCGGGCGCTTACTGGATGCGCGGCGCCGGAAACGTCAAGGCGGAAGGCGATGAGGCGGTGAGCGAGCTTCTCGGCCGCGTGACCGGCGGGCTGGTCGCGTCCAAGGCAACGCCGGTGATCGTCTTCTGCCTCTCAAGCCAGTGCTGGCTGTCCTACAACGCGGCGCGCCGGCTGGTGCTGCAGGGCTACAATCAGGTCTACTGGTATCGTGGCGGCGTCGAAGCCTGGCGCGCCGCCGGCTTGCCGATGGTCCGCTCCGTCATCCACGCGCAATTCTGAGAACCGGTGTGCAGCCGAGGCAGCGGCGGCCGCGCCGGCTATCGCTTGTTATCTGCAATGTTTTGATTTTGCTTGGGAAATTGGTGGGTGCGCAAGGATTCGAACCTTGGACCCGCTGATTAAGAGTCAGCTGCTCTACCAACTGAGCTACGCACCCATCTCCCGGTCCCCGGCCCCGGCATCGCGAACCCGGAAAGCGGCGGGCGTTGTAGCAAGATCGGGCTGGCTTGTCACGGTCTTTCGCACCCAGCCCCTGACGGTTCCGCAGCCCGGGCCCATTATGCGAACCGGTCGGCGGCCGGCGCTGTTCCGCGGTATCACGTCTGCGTCAACTTGCGGACGTGAGCCTTGAGGCATCGGCGCCGCCGGCTAGGCTGTGCGGGCGGGGGCATCGACTGCAATCAATAAGGAAAATCCAGTCATGAAGTATGTCTCCAGGCTCTCGCTCGTGCTCCCGCTGGCCATGTTGGCCGCCTGCACCACGGCGACCGGCGTCGAGGTCTATCCGCAGACGGCGCAGCAGTTCGCGGTCGGGCGGACGAAGACCGCGGACGTCACCGGCGCGCTGGGCGAGCCGACCCAGAAGATCTACAAGGCGAACGGCACCAGCGAGATGATCTACGAGTTCGAGGAGCAGCAGCCGCGCATCCTCAATTTCATTCCGGTGGTGAACTGGTTCGTCAACCAGACGGATACGCGTTCGACCAAGGCCGTGTTCGTCTTCGACCAGGGCGGCACGCTGCGCGACTACGAAGCGAAGCAGACCAAGGTCCGCTCGGTCGGCGGCATCCTGACGCCGGAACTCGACCCGGTGAACGATCAGGTCCGCTGGGAGAAGTAATCCCGGCATCGGGAGGCGGGCGGCCGGTCCGCCTCCCGGACTACGGGATCAGCCAAGACCGCCATCGAGCCGTCGCGGCAACTGCAGGTCCCGGTGCACATAGACATTGAGCAGCAGACCCATCCCGACCAGCAGCGTCATCATCGAGGTTCCGCCGTAGGAGACGAGCGGCAGCGGCACGCCGACCACGGGGACCAGGCCGGTCACCATCGCGATATTGATGAACACGTAGAGGAAGAACATTCCGGTGAAGCCGGCCGCGACCAGGCGGCCATACTGGTGGCGCGCCCTGAGCGCGATGGCCAGGCCATAAGCGAAGATGCAGATATAGAGCCCGATCAACGTCAGCGCCCCGGCCATGCCCATCTCTTCGGCAAGCGTGGTGAAGATGAAATCGGTCTGCTTCTCGGGCAGGAAGTTGAGATGCGCCTGCGTCCCCTGCAGAAAGCCCTTGCCGAATATATGTCCGGAACCGAGTGCGATCTTCGATTGCAGGATATGATAGCCGCTGCCGAGCGGATCGTTTTCCGGATCGAGGAAGGTCAGCACCCGGCGGCGCTGATAATCGTGCATGAGCTGCCATGCGATCGGGATCGTCCCGAGGCCGGCGCCGAGTGCCAGCGCGAACTTCCAAAGACGCACGCCGGCAAAGAACAGGATGATGCCGCCGGTCATGATCAGTAGCAGCGCGGTGCCGAGATCGGGCTGCTTCATCACCAGCCCGGCCGGCAGCAGGATCATCGCCAACGGGATGAGCAGCCATCGGATCTTGCGCACCTCTTCGATGGTCAGGCCGTGGAAGTAGCGCGCGAGCGCCAGAATCAGCGCGATCTTCATGACCTCCGAGGGCTGGATGTTGAAAGGTCCGAGATCGATCCAGCGGCGCGCGCCCATGCCGATGGTGCCGAACACCATCACCGCCACCAGCAGCAGCACCGCCATCGCATAGGCCGGATAGGCGAATTTCAGCCAGAAGCGCAGGTCGATCACCGCGATGGCCAGCATGAGAACCAGGCCAACGCCGAAGCGGATCATCTGCCGCGAGGCCCATGGGTCGAGACTGCCGCCCGCGGCCGAATAGAGCATGGCGAACCCGACCGATGCCACGAGGCTGACGAGCAGCACCAGCCCCCAGTTTACCTCCCAGAGCTTGCGCCCGATCGAGAGCTTGCGCTCCGGCCCGCCGATGGTCGAAAGCGCCATGCGTCAGGTCCCCCGTCCGCCGTCGCCCGATTGCGCGAAGCGCGCCCGACCGGGCCGGCGCGAAGGATCAAGCCGCTGGCATTCGATCAGGATGTCGCGCGCCAGCGGCGCCGCCGCCTTCGATCCGCTCTCGCCATGCTCGACCACCACCGCGCAGGCATAGCGCGGCTCCTCGACCGGTGCATAGGCGACGAAGAGCGCATGGTCGCGCTCCTCCCAGGGAATGTCCTTTCTTCGATGCAGTCCTTCCTCGCGGTCGCGCTTCGTGATGCGGCGGACCTGGCTGGTGCCGGTCTTGCCGGCCATGGCCATGCCGGGTTCCTTGATGCGGGACGCATACGCCGTGCCGCGCTGCGACAGCGTGACACCCTTCATGCCGTCGAGCACCACCTTGAGCGAGGCCGGCGAAACCTTGAGCGAGGGCACCCCGCGCTCGGCCGCCGTGCGCAGGTCGTCGCCATCTTCCAGATCGCCTCCCGGCCGCACCAGCCGTGGCTCCACCGCGAACCCGCCGTTGGCCAGGCGGGCCGCCATGACGCAGAGCTGCAACGGCGTCGCCAGCATGTAGCCCTGACCGATGCCGATGCTGAGATTTTCCCCCAGATGCCAGGGCTCGCCCCTGACCGCCCGCTTCCAGGCCGCGGTCGGAACCAGGCCGTTGCGCTCACCCGGCAGCCCGAGCGGCGTCGCCTTGCCGAGACCGAAACGATGCGCCATGTCCGCCAGCCGATCGACGTGGAGGCGGCGGGAAACCTCGTAGAAATAGACGTCGCAGGATTCCTCGATCGCCGACACCATGGCGAGGTTGCCGTGCCCGCCGCGCTTCCAGCAATGGAACGTGTTGTTGCCGAAGACCATGTGACCGGGACAGAAGACCCGCTGGTCGGGCGTGATCACGCCATGTTCGAGCCCCGCAAGCGCCACCAGCATCTTGTAGGTCGAGCCGGGCGGATACTCCGCCGCCGCCGCCTTGTTGGTCAGCGGTTTCATCTTGTTGCCAATCAGGCTGCGCCAGTAATCGCGACTGACGCCGACATTGAAGGCATTCGGATCGAAAGAAGGGGTCGAGACCAGGGTGAGCAGATCCCCGGTATGGATGTCCATGACCACGGCGGCGGCCGAAAGCTCGCCCAACCGCTCGAAGGCGAAGCGCTGCAATTCGGCATCGAGGGTCAGGACCAGGTCGTTGCCGGCCTGCCCGTCCCGGCGCGCCAGTTCGCGGATCACGCGGCCATAGGCATTCACCTCGACGCGGCTGTCGCCCGCCCTGCCCCGCAAATGCAGATCGTAGACCCGCTCAAGGCCGTTCTTGCCGATGCGAAAACCCGGCAGCTCCAGCAGCGGGTCGTCGCCATGCTCCTTCAGATCGGCTTCCGAGACCGCCGCGACATAGCCCACGGCATGCGCGGTAATCTCGTGCAGCGGATAATCGCGCGTCTCGCCGACATCGAGCTGCACGCCCGGGAGGTCCGGACTGTGCAGGTTGATGCGCGCGAATTCTTCCCAGGTCAGGTTGTCCGCCACCGCCACGGGGACGAACTTGCGCTTGCGTTCCACCTCGCGCAGCACCCTCTGGCGCTGCCAGTCCTCGATCCGGATCAGCTCGCCGAGCCGGTTCAGAGTCCGCTCGACGCTGTCGGTCTGCTCGCGGATGATGAGGACCCGGTAGTTCTGGCGGTTCGTGGCGATCTCGACGCCGAAACGGTCGAGCACGCGTCCGCGCGGCGGGGCGAGAAGCCGCAGGTTGATGCGGTTCTCGTCGGCCAGCACCTTGTACTGATCGGATTCGATGACCTGGAGATAGTAGAGCCGGGCGGCAAGGCCACCCACCAGTGCCGCCTGGCCAAGCCCGAACAGGGCGGCGCGACGGGTGAACACCTTATAACGGTCGGAGTCGTTGCGCTGCATGCCGCCCCCCTTAGCCCGGTTGGAGCATGCGCCGCTCCGCCAGAAGGAAAGTCCAGGCCAGAAGCGGATAGGCAAAAACCGTCAGTGCCCATTGGGCGAGGGCCTGGCGCGGATCGAAGAGATGCAGGTAATAGAGGCTCGAGACGGACCAGATGAACAGCGCGGCGCCGCCGGCCACCAGGGCGAAACCGGACCAGCCGACGACAAAGCCGGCGCCGGCCAGGAAGCGCCGCTGCGAGACGCAGACACCCTGGACCAGTGCCAGAACCAGCGCCATCAGCCCGAGCGGGCCGCCGGAGAGCGCATCCTCCACCAGCCCGAGCGCGAAGGCCGCCCAGGCCGGCAGCAGATCCGGCCGATAGACGCCCCAGTAATAGACGGCGATGACCGACAGCAGCGGCATGACGCTGGAGAATTGTGGCAGCCCGAAGGGAAGCAGCGCCAGCAGGATGAGCGCGATGCCGAACAGGCTGGGCGCCAGCCGGCGGCCGAATCCGCGCAGTCGCCGCAGGAGCCCCGGCATGCCTAGCGCCGGCCCGGCAGCGCCGGCGCCTCGCCCTCCGCCACCGGCCGCGGCAGGTCGTAACGGACGACGCTCACCACATCCAGCCGGTGATAATCGGCGAAAGGCTGCACGCGGACGATGCCATCGGTGATCGAGGCGACGAAACCGACCGGCAAGCCCGGCGGGAAGACGCCGCCATGGCCCGAGGTGAGAACCCGGTCGCCAGGCGACACCTGGGAATTGCCGGGCAGGAACTCGACTCGCGGCCGTTCGCTGTTGTCGCCGGAGAGGATGCCGCGCAGCCGGCTGCCCTCGAGCATGACCGGCACGCGGGAATTCAGGTCGGTCAGCAGCAGGACGCGGGCGGAACGTTGCCCCACCTCCGCCACCCGGCCGACAACGCCCGCTTCGCCCATGGCGACCTGACCCTTCTGCACCCCATCGCGCAACCCCGCATTGACCAGCATGGTGCGGACATAGGACCCGCCCGTATCGCCGACCACCCGCGCGGTGACGAAGCTGGTCAGGGGATCGACGGTGACATGCAGAAGCTGACGCAGACGGGCATTGTCCTGCTCGAGCCGGCGCGCCATCTCCTGCCATTTGAGCAACCTGGCATTCTCCTCGCGCAGCCGGGCGTTCTCCTCGTGCAGGCGGAACAGTTCGTGTGCCCGCCCGGCCAGGGCCCGCCCGGCGGCGAGCGGCTCGGCGAGCGCCGAAAGAACCGGAGCGAGCGCGTCGGCGACCGTGGTCCGGATTCGCTCGGTCAGTGCGATATCCGCCCGTCCAATGATCAGCAGGCCGGTACCGAGAGCCACCAGCATGAGAAACGCAAAGCGCTGCACCATTGCCTTAACCGGCATGGCGAGCCGCATCATCCTGGCGTTTCTCGGTCTCACGTCACCTGCCCGAAAACCCGATATCCGTTCTCACCCAAGCATCAATAGGCCGTGGTTAACACATGCCTAAGCGTCTTCATATCCTCCAGCGCCCGCCCCGTGCCGAGAGCAACACAGGACAGCGGCTCGTCGGCGATCGAGACCGGCAGCCCCGTCGCATGCCGCAGCACGTAGTCGAGGTTCGCGAGCAGCGCGCCGCCGCCGGTCAGCACGATGCCCTTGTCGACGATGTCGGCGGCCAGTTCCGGCGCGGTATGCTCGAGCGCCACCTTGACCGCCTCGACGATGGCGCTGACCGGCTCGGTCAGGCTCTCGGCGATCTGGCGCTCGCTGATCACCAGCTCCTTGGGCACGCCGTTCATCAGGTCGCGGCCCTTGATCTCCATGATCCGGCCCTCGCCGTCCTCGGGCGGACAGGCCGAGCCGATCTCCTTCTTGATGCGCTCGGCCGAGGCTTCGCCGACCAGGAGGTTATGGTTGCGGCGGATATAGGCGATGATCGCCTCGTCCATCTTGTCGCCGCCGACACGGACCGAGCGCGAATAGACGATGCCGCCAAGCGAGAGCACCGCCACCTCGGTGGTGCCGCCGCCGATATCGACCACCATCGAGCCGGTCGGCTCCGTCACCGGCAGCCCGGCCCCGATCGCCGCCGCCATCGGCTCCTCGATCAGGAAGACCCGCCGCGCCCCGGCACTCTCCGCCGATTCCTGGATCGCCCGCCGCTCGACGGCAGTCGAGCCCGACGGGACGCAGACCACGATCTGCGGCGACGCGAAGGAGCGGCGGTTATGCACCTTGCGGATGAAATGCTTGATCATCTCCTCCGCGACCTCGAAATCGGCGATCACCCCATCACGCAGCGGGCGGATCGCCTCGATGTTGCCCGGCGTGCGGCCGAGCATCATCTTGGCTTCATCGCCGACAGCCAGGACCTGCTTCTTGCCGCGCGAATTATGGATCGCGACCACCGAGGGTTCGTTCAGGACGATACCTCGTCCCTTCACATAGACCAGGGTGTTGGCCGTACCGAGATCGATCGCCATATCGGCGGAGAGAACGCCCAGCAAGCGGGAAAACATTTGCGACTTGTTCCACTTCCTCTAACAGGCCGGCAGGCGCGGCCGCGAAGGGCCGCACATCCCGGAACAATCCATGGCTGGAGCCGGCCCGCGACCAGTCCCGCTCCGCCCCCCGTTCATGCGCACGGCACGGGCGGCGCGGCACGCCGTCCTTCCGCGCCCAACCGATCCTGCATGGCAACGATGATGATCCGTTCCCTGTCGGGAGCGGCCGCGCCGGAACCGGACTGCCTCACATTGGACATTCTGACTGGTCCCAAAGTTCCTGCCGGGAATCGCCCGCTTGCGGCAGAAAGCCGACCATTGCGGGAAGGACGCCCGACCCGTTCGTCCGGAACGGTACTTGAAACGTTAAAACAATAACTTAACGAAACTGCTCTGCCAACCGGGTTAAGCGTCTTTCGCGTCGCGCGATAGCGCCTCCCGGCCAGTTTTACGCCGTCGCGGCAGGCGGCCGCAACGGGAAAGCAAGAAGGTCAAGCGCACGTGAAGGCACGCCCCGCGATGCTGCTAAGAATCTGAAAGCAATAGTCTTTCGAATGGCGGCGCAGTCCGCCGGCAACGCCGGGGCGCCGCCCGGCGCCCCGGCCGCCCGAACTTCAGTTCCTGCTTTTGTCGACCAGCCGGTTCTTGGCGATCCAGGGCATCATGGCGCGCAGCTTCTCGCCCACATCCTCGATCGGATGGCCGGACATGCGCGCCCGCATCGCCTTGAACGAGGTCTGGTTGACCTTGTTCTCAAGCATCCAGTTGCGGGCGAAACGGCCGGACTGGATATCGTCGAGCACGCGCCGCATCTCCGCCTTGACGCGCTCGTCGATGATGCGCGGCCCGGTCATGTATTCGCCATACTCCGCCGTGTTCGAGATGGAGTAGTTCATGTTGGCGATGCCGCCCTCGTAGATCAGGTCGACGATCAGCTTGACCTCGTGCAGGCACTCGAAATAGGCCATCTCCGGCGCGTAGCCTGCTTCGACCAGAGTTTCGTAGCCGCCCTTGATCAGCTCGACCAGCCCGCCGCAAAGCACCACCTGCTCGCCGAACAGGTCGGTCTCGCATTCCTCGCGGAAGGTGGTCTCGATCACGCCGGCCCTCCCGCCGCCGATGGCGGACGCATAGGACAGCGCGATCTCCAGCGCGTTGCCGGAAGGATTCTGGGCGACCGCCACGAGGCAGGGCACGCCGCCGCCGCGCACGAACTCCGAGCGCACAGTGTGGCCCGGCCCCTTCGGCGCGATCATGAACACGTCGAGATCCTTGCGTGGCTCGATCAGGTTGAAATGGATGTTGAGGCCATGCGCGAAGGCGAGAGCGGTACCCTCCTTCATGTTCGGCGCCAGATCGTTGTTGTAGAGATCGGCCTGCAGTTCGTCGGGCGTCAGCACCATGACCACGTCCGCCCATTTGGCGGCTTCGGCGGGACGCATCACCTTGAGGCCGGCGCCTTCCGCCTTGGCGATGCCGGCCGATCCGGCGCGCAGCGCGACCGCGACCTCCTTCACGCCCGAATCCTTCAGGTTGTTGGCATGCGCATGTCCCTGACTGCCATAACCCACGATGACGACTTTCTTGCCCTTGATCAGATTCACATCCGCATCGCGGTCGTAATACACACGCATGGCCGTTTCCTTTCCTGATGACTGGCGTGTCGGTCCGATTCCGGTCCGGGGCGCGCGCCCCGCTCCTTCAAAGCTTCCTCTCGCCCCGGCTGATGGCGACGACGCCGGTGCGCGAGAGATCGACCATTCCGAGTTCGCGCATCAGCGCGATGAAGGCATCGATCTTCTCGGTCGAGCCGGATATCTCGAACACGAACGAACTCGTCGAACTGTCGACCACCCGGGCGCGGAAGATGTCGGCGATGCGCAGCGCCTCGACGCGCTTCTCGCCCGTGCCCACCACCTTCACCAGCGCCAGTTCGCGCGAGAGGAACTTGCCCTCAGTGGTGAGATCGGAGACCTTGTGCACCGGCACCAGGCGGCCGAGCTGGGCCTTGATCTGCTCGATCACCATCTCGGGCCCGGAGGTAACCACGGTGATGCGCGAAAGGTTGTTCGCCTCGTCGACCGCGGCCACCGTCAGGCTTTCGATGTTGTAGCCGCGGCTGGCAAACAGGCCGATGACCCGCGCCAGCACGCCTGCTTCGTTATCCACCAGCACGGCGATGGTGTGTTGCCTGATTTCCTTGCTTGGGAGGGCCACGTTCGTCTTCCTTGCATTCGGCCGCCGGCCGGAGCGCCGGGGCCGTTCTCCATACTTCGTTGCAAAATCTCCGATTGCCGGCCGGACTGCGGGTCCGGTCTCAGACGAGAATCTTGCCCTCGTCGCTGACCGTGGCCTTGGTGCCTCCCTGGTCGCCCAGGATCATCTCGTTATGCGCGCTGCCGCCGGGAACCATGGGGAAGCAGTTCTCGTTCGGATCGACGCACATATCGACGATCACCGGACGGGGCGTGTCGATCATCTCCAGGATGGTCCGGTCGACATCGTCGGGACTGGTGCAGCGCAGGCCGACGGCGCCGAAGGCTTCCGCCAGCTTCACGAAGTCCGGCAGGCTGTCCATGTAGGATTCGGAATAGCGGCCGCCATGCAGCAGCTCCTGCCACTGACGCACCATGCCCATATACTGATTGTTGAGGATGAACACCTTCACCGGCAGGCGGTACTGGGCGATTGTGGAAAGTTCCTGGATGTTCATCATGATCGACGCCTCGCCGGCCACGTCGATCACCAGCGCGTCGGGATGGGCGATCTGCACACCCATCGCCGCCGGCATGCCATAGCCCATGGTGCCTAGACCGCCAGAGGTCATCCAGCGGTTGGGTTTCTCGAACTTCAGGAACTGCGCCGCCCACATCTGGTGCTGGCCAACCTCGGTCGTGATGTAGGTATCGCGACCGGCGGTCAGTGCCTGCAGCCGCTCGAGCGCGTATTGCGGCTTGATCAGCTTGCCTTCCTGGCGATAGCTCAGGCATTTGCGGGCGCGCCACTGGTCGATCTGCGCCCACCAGTGATCCAGCGCCTTCTGGTCGGGGCGCTTCGTTTCCGCCTTCCAGAGCGCCAGCATCTCCTCGAGCACGTGCGCCGCGTCGCCGATCACCGGCAGATCGACATGCACCGTCTTGTTGATCGAGGACGGATCCACATCGACATGGATCTTGCGCGACCCGGGCGAGAAGGCATCCAGTCGCCCTGTGATCCGGTCGTCGAAGCGCGCGCCGACATTGATCATCAGGTCGCAGCCATGCATGGCCAGGTTGGCTTCATAGGTCCCGTGCATGCCGAGCATGCCGAGAAACTGCCGGTCGGACCCCGGATAGGCGCCGAGGCCCATGAGGGTGCTGGTGATGGGAAACCCGGTGAGGCGCACCAGTTCGGTCAGCAGCGCGGAAGCGCGCGGTCCGGAATTGATCACGCCGCCGCCGGTGTAGAAAACCGGCCGTTTCGCCTTCAGCATCATCTCGACGGCGCGGCGCACGTCGCGCGACTCTGGCTTCACGCGCGGCTGGTAGGTCTTGCGCGTGACCTTCTCCTTCGCCACGTAGGGCGCGGCGGCGAACTGGATGTCCTTCGGAATGTCCACCACCACCGGGCCCGGCCGGCCGCTGGTCGCGACATGAAAGGCTTCGTGCATGACGCGCGCCAGGCTGCCCGCCTCCTTGACCAGATAATTGTGCTTGGTGCAGGGCCGCGTGATGCCGACCGTGTCGCATTCCTGGAACGCATCGTTGCCGATCAGATGCGTCGCCACCTGGCCAGTCAGGCACACCAGCGGGATCGAATCCATCATGGCGTCGGTCAGGCCGGTGACCGCGTTGGTCGCGCCCGGGCCGGACGTCACCAGAACCACGCCCGGCTTGCCCGTGGAACGGGCATAGCCCTCCGCTGCATGCACCGCGCCGCCCTCCTGACGGACCAGGATGTGGCGGATGCGGTTCTGCTTGAAGAGCGCGTCATAGATCGGCAGCACCGCTCCGCCCGGATAGCCGAAAATCACCTCGACGCCCTGATCGACCAAGGCCTTGATGATGATTTCCGCGCCCGTCATCTGCTGCTGTGCCATGACCTTAAGTCCATGATCCGTCAAGAATTCTCGGCCCGCGCGCCGACCCGCGTCCGATCCGCCTGGATTGGGGAGGCGACAAACTAGACGCTCATACAGGGGTGGTCAACAAAAAGTGACGAATAAATGCAAAGATATCTCCCTCTAAACTTTCCGAATCTTTCACAACGAGATCGGCCTTGAACTGATGCCGAAACCAGGTCGTCTGCCGCTTGGCATATCGGCGGGTCGCAGCCTGGGCCCGGACGACGGCCTCGTCCAGGCCGCAATCCCCGGCCAAGTGACTGGCCAGCTCGCGCAGCCCGAGCACCTTCATCGCCGGCAGGGACGGATCGAGACCACGCGCCATGATGGCTGCCACCTCCCGAAGCGCGCCGGCTTCGACCATGTTGCGGAACCGCGCATCGCATCGCTCGCGCAGGACCGCCCGCGGCGGCATCAGCAGGATCGTGCCCGCGTGCAACTCGGGCGCCGGCCGGGCGTCGCGCTGCCAGGCACGCAGGCCCCGGCTGGTTGCCCGCAACACCTCGATGGCGCGCGCCAGCCGCTGCCTGTCGCCCGGCGCGAGGCCGGCGGCGGTCTCCGGGTCCTTCCCGGCCAGCCAGGCATGAGCGGCGGCCGGGCCCGCCTCGGCCACGAAGCGCCGCGCCTCGTCGCGGATGCCGGCAGGGATCTCCGGCAACTCCGCCAGACCCTGCAGGAGCGCGCGGAGATAGAGCCCGGTCCCGCCGACCAGCACCGCCAGCCTACCGGCCGCGCCGGCACGCTCGATCTCGGCCAGCGCCATGTCCCGCCAGCGCGCCACCGAGCAGGCCTCGCCGGCGTCGAGCACGCCATAGAGCCGGTGCGGCGCCGCTGCGCGCGCGATCTCGTCCGGCTGCGCGGTGAGGATCGGCAGCCCGCGATAGACTTGCATGCTGTCGGCATTGATCACGACGCCGTCGAAGGCGCGCGCCAGCCTGAGCGCCAGCGCCGATTTGCCGCTCGCAGTCGGTCCGGCCACCAGAACGATGCGCCGTGCTCCCTTGCCCATGACGTGATCCATCTTTAGAAAGGCTCGCCTTGCAAGCTGCCGGACGCGACATGGAACAGGTCCTCATACTTATTGGCAACCCCGACCGGACCGGGGAGATCGCGCCGGCTGCCGAACTCACGCGCCGCGCGCTGGCGGCGGCAGGTGGTGTGGCGGAGGACGTGCTTCGCCTCGGCCCGGACGCCGCCGAGTTCGCCTTCGCCGGGCTGTCGCCAGAGGCCGCGCAGACAGCCGCGCGCGCCGCGCTCGCCGGTCGGCCCTTCGACCTCGCCGCGCTGGCGCGCGCCGGCCGGCGCAAGCGGCTGCTGGTGGCCGACATGGATTCGACCATCATCGGCTGCGAGTGTATCGACGAACTTGCGGACTTCGCCGGGCTGCGCGCCGAGGTCGCCGGCATCACCGAGCGGGCGATGCGCGGCGAGCTGGACTTCAAGGCCGCGCTCGAAGCGCGCGTCGCCATGCTGCGCGGCCTCCCCGAGACCGTCCTCGAACAGACCTACCGCGAGCGGGTTCGTCTCAATGCCGGCGCGCGCGAACTGGTGCAGACGATGCGCCGCAACGGCGCCATGACGGCGCTGGTCTCCGGCGGCTTCACCTACTTCACCAGCCGCGTGCGCGAGGCCTGCGGCTTCGCGTTCGACCAGGGCAACGAACTGCTGTTCGATGCCGGCCGGCTCACCGGCGAAGTCCGCCGCCCGATCCTCGATTCCGGCGCCAAGCTCGCCATGCTCGAACGGCTCAGAGAGGAAGGCGCGCTGGACGCGTCGGAGACCCTTGCAGTCGGCGATGGCGCCAACGACCTGCCGATGGTGCGGGCCGCCGGCCTCGGCGTCGCCTACCGCGCCAAGCCGCTGGTCGCGGCTTCCGCCCGGGCGCGCATCGACCATGGCGACCTTACGGCGCTGCTCTATCTGCAAGGCTATCGGCGCGAGGAATTCGTGACCTGAGCGAAAGAAAAGGGGCGGCCCGAAGGCCGCCCCCGGATGAGCGCTGCTCCGCCGTTCAGCTCTTGAGCGGCAGCGCGACGAAGCGCACGTCGTTGCCTCGCTGCACCAGCAAGAGCACCGAGCGCCGCTTCTGATCGGCGACCTCCTTTACCTTGGCCACCACCTGCTCCGGCGTCTCGACCTCGGACTGGGCCACTTCGACGATGATATCGCCGGCACGAATGTCCTTCGATGCGGCGATGCCGTCAGCCTTCACGTCGGTAACCACCACGCCCTTGACGTCGCCTTTCAGGTCGTAGCGCTGACGCACCTCGGGCGTAATGCTGGACAGCGAGAAGCCGAGCTGGTCGAGCGATGTCGTGTTCGGCATGCCGCCGGACGAACGGCCCGTCTGCAACGAAGCCTGCTCGACCTCCTCCTTGAGTTCGCCGACAACGACCTTGGTCTTCACCGGCTTGCCGCGCCGCCACAGATCCACCGGCACTTCCTTCCCGATCGGCGTCTCGGCGACGATGCGCGGAAGCTGGCGCATGTCGGCGACGGGCTTGCCGTCGAAGCTCAGCACCACGTCGCCCGCCTCGATCTTGCCCTTCTCCGCCGGGCCACCCTCGGATACGCCGGCAATCAGCGCGCCGCGCGGCCGGTCGAGGCCAAGGCTTTCCGCGATCTCCTCCGTCACCGACTGGATGCGCACGCCAAGCCAGCCGCGCTTGGTGCGGCCGAATTCGACGAGCTGCTGTACAACGGGACGGGCGAGCGCCGAGGGCACGGCGAAGCCGATGCCGATCGAGCCGCCGGTCTGCGAGAAGATCGCGGTGTTCACGCCGATCACCTCGCCGTCCATGTTGAACAGCGGGCCGCCGGAATTGCCCTTGTTGATCGAGGCGTCCGTCTGAAGGAAATCGTCGTAGGGGCCGGAGCGGATGTCGCGGCCGCGCGCAGAGATGATGCCCGCCGTGACCGTACCGCCGAGACCGAGCGGGTTGCCGATGGCAAGCACCCAGTCGCCGACGCGGGCGCGGTTGGAATCGCCCCATTTGACCGCGGTCAGCGGCTTCTTCGGCTCGACCCGCAGCACGGCGATGTCGGTCTTGGGATCGCTCGCGATGACCTTGGCCGGCAGCTCGCTGTCATCGTGCAGGATCACCTTGACCTCGTCGGCCCCGTCGATGACGTGGTTGTTCGTCACCACGATGCCCGAAGGGTCGATGATGAAGCCCGAGCCGAGCGAGGTCACGGGCCGCGCCGGACGGTTGCCACGCTGCTGGCGGTCGAAGAACTCCTTGAAGAACTCCTCGAAGGGCGAGCCCGGCGGGAACTGCGGGATCGGCAGTCCTTCGCCCCGGCGCTCCGGCGCCTTCTGGGTGGTCGAGATGTTCACCACCGCCGGCAGCAGCCGGTCCGCCAGATCGGCGAAACTGTCGGGAGCCGGCCGTGCCTGGACCTGCCCCACAAACAGGAGCGCCAGCAAGAGCAGTATTGTCATGAAAGCCACGCCGACCCGCCCTGAATCGGACAGGCGCCGCGCGGCCGTCATTGCACGTCGTGGGGTCTCGACCATCTGCCATCTCCAATCAATGCGCAACGCCGGAAGGCCCGGCAGAGCGTTCGCCCGATCGGGAGATAGGGGCGAACGGTCCGCGTTCAAGCGCGTTTCAGCCAGCATGTTAGCCGGAAATTGGGCGGAAATATGTAGTTCTGCCGAGACGGGGCCCCGTGGGAACATCTTTTCTAGCCGCGCACCAGCCAAACGAGAAAAAGCCCCGCGCAGGCAGCGATGAGGCCACCCTGGCGCAATCTCGCCGCCGGCAGTTCGGCAAGCAACTCCACCGCACGGCGCATACCGCCGGGGAAAAGCGCCCAGACGACGCCTTCGATGAACAGCACGAGCCCGAGCGCAACCAGCAGATCCTGCATCCGATCCGACCCGCCCCGGTCCGCGGCCGATCCGGCGGCGCTGGGTTCAGCACTCGATCAGCGCCGGCTCCCTCTCTCACCCGGGGGATGGGCGAAGTACTGGAAGAAGTCCGAGGTCGGCGAGAGCACCATGGTCGTGTCGTTGCCGGTCAGCGCCTGCTCGTAGGCCTGCAGCGAGCGGTAGAAGGCGAAGAACTCGACATCCTGCGTGGCGGCGGCGGCAAGCACCTTCGTGCGCGCCGCATCGCCCTCGCCGCGCAGTATCTCCGATAGCTTGCGCGCTTCGGCCAGGATGATCGTCCGTTGCCGGTCGGCGTCGGCACGGATGCGTTCGCCGATTTCCGCGCCCTGCGCGCGGTTCTCGCGCGCCTCGCGGTCGCGTTCGGTCTGCATCCGCCGGTAGACCGCCTGCGAGTTCGCCTCGGGCAGGTCGGTGCGCTTGATCCGCACATCGACGATCTGCAGACCAAGGCGGGACGCCGCCGACTGCAGGTCGTTCTGCACCCGCGTCATGAGCTGGGCACGGTTGCCGGAAAGAATGGTGAGGAAATCCTCGCTGGCCAGGACCTGCCGCAGGCTCGAATTGAGCAGCGAGTTGAGCCGCAGCAGCGCGCCACGCTCATCGCCCACCGCCTGGTAGAATTGCAGCGGATTGTCGATACGGAAGCGGACGAAGCTGTCGACCAGAAGGCGCTTCTGGTCGAGCGCGTTGATTTCCTCGGTCGGGCTGTCGAGGGTCAGGATCCGCTTGTCGAAATACTTGACGTTCTGAATGAAGGGAATCTTCACCTTCAGGCCGGGATCGTCATGCACCTGGATCGGCCGTCCAAGCTGGAGCACCAGCGCAAGCTGCGTCTGGTGCACGGTGAAAAGCGACTGCCAGGCCAGCACGGCCAGGACGACGAGGGCACCAAGGCCAATGGCTTGCACGGGCTTCATCAGCGGGTCGCTCCCTGCGGCGCCGGCTGTCCGGCCGGTCGTGTGTTACGGGTCAGCTCGTTGAGCGGCAGATAGGGCAATACGCCCTGGCTGCCCTGCGGCTGGTCGATGACCACCTTGTTCATGCCGCGCAGCACCTGCTCCATGGTCTCGAGATAGAGCCGTCGCGAAGTCACGTCCTTCGCCTGCCGGTACTCGTTGAGCACGGAGATGAACCGCGCCGCCTCGCCCTCGGCGTTGGCGATCACTTCCTGCTTGTAGGCTTCCGCGCCCTGGATGATCTTCTCGGCCTCGCCACGGGCGCGCGGGATGATGTCATTGCGGTAGGCTTCCGCCTCGTTCTGCGCGCGCTCGCGGTCGGCTTTCGCCGCCTGCACGTCGCGGAAGGCGTCGATCACCGCCGCCGGCGGGTCGACCTTCTGCAGGTTGACGCGGCTCACCTCGATGCCGGTCCGATAGGAATCCAGCACTTCCTGCATCTGCTTCTGCACCGACAGCTCGATCGGACCACGATTGCCGGTCAGAATGGCCTGGATCTGGTTCTGGCCGATGACCTCGCGCATGACGCTCTCGGCTGTGCTCTTCACCGCCCGCTGCGGATCGACCACGTTGAACAGGTAGTTGCCCGCATCCTGGATCTTCCAGAGCACCGTGAAATTGACGTTCACGATGTTCTCGTCGCCGGTCAGCATCAGGCTCTCTTCCAGCACGTCACGCGGCTGGCCGCGCCCCGGCTCGGCCGGCCGGTAGCCGACATCGAGGCGGTTCTCCACCGTGACTTTCGGCGTAAGAACGGTCTCGATTGGATAGGGCAGATGATAATTGAGGCCCGGCAAGGTGGTCTGGCCGCTCCACTTGCCGAAGCGGAGTTCGACGCCCTGCTCGTCAGGCTGCACCCGGTAGAAGCCCGAGCCGAGCCAAAGCACGAGGGCGACAGCCGCGATCAGGCCGATGCTCTTGCCGCCCCAGGCGCCACCTTGCGGCAGCATGCCCCGGAAACGGTCCTGGCTCTTCTTCAGCAGCTCTTCGAGATTGGGGGGCTGCGGCCCCATGCCGCCACCGCCGCCGCGCGGTCCCTGGCCCCACGGTCCCCGGCCACCGCCGCCGCCACCGCTCTGCCAGCCGCCCTGATTGTTCCATGACATGCGCGCCCAACCTCTCCCGTGCGAAATGGCGCCGCCGTTTGCCAGTTGCACGGCGTCGCGATATATGATGCGCGTTATAGCCGAACCGGCGCGGTGTTTCAAACCACGACGGCCGCTGATCGGTCTTTCCCATATTGTGCCAAGCGCGGAGTTTTCAAGCATGTCTGCGGTTTCGGAGGCGGAGGTTCTGGAGGCGCTGAAGCGCGTCGTCGATCCGGACCTCGGTGGAAACGTGGTTTCCCTGGGACTGATCAGCGGCCTCGTCGTCAAGCAGGGCAATGTGGGCTTCGCCATCGAAGTCGATCCGAAGGAAGGACCCCGGAAGGAACCCTTAAGGAAAGCCTGCGAGAAGGCGGTCGAGGCACTGCCTGGCGTTCTCTCCGTCACCGCCGTCCTGACCGCCCATCGCCCGGCTCCGGCCGGCGAACGGCCGCGCCAGGCCCCCCCGCAGGGTCAGCCTGCTTCCGCCCAGCGGCCGGAAATTCCTGGCATCCGCGCCATCATCGCGGTCGCTTCCGGCAAGGGCGGCGTCGGCAAATCCACCACGGCCGTCAACCTGGCACTCGGTCTCGCCGTGCGCGGCCTCAGGGTCGGCATGCTGGATGCCGACATTTATGGCCCCTCGCTGCCGCGCATGCTGGGCATTGCCGGCAAGCCCGTTTCGAAGGACGGCAAGCGGATGGAACCGATGCGCAACTGGGGCATCGTCGCCATGTCGATGGGCTTTCTGGTGCCCGAAGACACCCCCATGATCTGGCGTGGCCCGATGGTGATGAGCGCGCTGGAACAGATGCTGCGCGAGGTCAACTGGGGCGAACTCGACGTTCTCGTCGTCGACATGCCGCCCGGTACGGGCGATGCGCAACTCACCATGGCCCAGCGGGTCCCCCTCACCGGCGCGGTCATCGTCTCCACGCCGCAGGACATCGCCCTGCTCGACGCGCGCAAGGGCCTCAACATGTTCCGCAAGGTCGACGTGCCGGTCTTCGGCATCGTCGAGAACATGAGTTATTTCTCCTGCCCCAACTGCGGCCACCGGGCCGACATCTTCAGCCATGGCGGCGCGAAACGGACCGCGGAGGAACTGGGCTGCGACTTCCTTGGCGAGATCCCGCTGCACATGGACATCCGCGAGACCTCCGACGGCGGCGAGCCGATCGTCGTCAGCCGGCCGGGTTCGGAACAGGCGAAAGCCTATCTCCGGCTTGCCGAAATGGTCGCCGAGCGGATCGAGCGGGCGCTGGGCGAGCAGGCCGGCCGCGCGCCCAGGATCGTCATCCAGTAGCCGAAGCCGGCGTCACGCCTCGCTCGGCTTCTCCTCCGCCGAAGCGGCCTGCGCCGCCGCCAGCCGCGCGATCGGCACCCGGTAAGGAGAGCAGGAGACATAGTCGAGCCCAACGGTCTCGCAGAAACGGATCGAGGCGGGGTCGCCGCCATGCTCGCCGCAGATGCCGAGCTTGAGGCCCGGACGGGCGCGGCGCCCGCGCTCAGCTGCCAGCGAAACCAGCTCACCCACGCCGGAGCGGTCGAGGGTGACGAAGGGATCCTGCTCGATGATCCCCTGGTGGACATACTCCTCCAGGAAGCTCGCGGAATCGTCGCGACTGATGCCGAAGGTCGTCTGAGTCAGGTCGTTGGTGCCGAAGCTGAAGAACTCCGCCGCCTCGGCGATCTCGCCAGCGCGCAGCGCGGCGCGCGGCAGTTCGATCATGGTGCCGACCAGATAGCGGACCTTGCGCCCTTTCTCCTTGAAGACCTGACGGGCGATCTCGTCCACATGCCGCTTCAGGATGTCGAACTCTGCCCGCGAGGCGACCAGCGGTATCATGATCTCCGGTTCGACCGAGCGGCCGCGCTCTGCCGAGACGGTGAGCGCCGCCTCGAAGATGGCCGTCGCCTGCATCTCGTAGATCTCCGGATAGGAGATGCCAAGGCGGCAGCCGCGATGCCCGAGCATCGGGTTGAATTCGTGCAGCTCGCTGGCGCGGTGTTTCAGCACCGTCGGATCGACACCCGTTGCCGCCGCCACATCGGCAATGTCCTCGTCGTTCTTCGGCAGGAATTCATGGAGCGGCGGATCGAGCAGGCGGATGGTGACCGGCAGGCCGGCCATGATGCGGAACAGTTCGATGAAATCCTGACGCTGCATGGGCAGGATCTTGTTGAGTGCCTTGACCCGACCCGACCGGTCCGAGGCAAGGATCATCTCGCGCACCGCCGCGATGCGGTCGGCATCGAAGAACATGTGCTCGGTGCGGCAGAGGCCGATGCCCTCCGCGCCGAAATTGCGCGCCGCCTGCGCATCGAGCGGGGTCTCGGCATTGGCGCGGACCTTGAGGCGGCGAATGCGGTCGGCCCATTTCATCAGCGTGGCGAAATCGCCCGAGAGCTCCGGCTCGATGGTCGGCACCGTGCCCAGGATCACCTCGCCCGACGAGCCGTCGATGGTGATCACGTCGCCCTTGTCGATGGCGCGCCCGGCGACCGTCATGCGATTGGCCGCATAGTCGATGCGCAGACCGCCGGCACCCGAGACGCAGGGCCGGCCCATGCCGCGCGCCACCACCGCCGCATGCGACGTGGTGCCGCCGCGCGCCGTGAGGATGCCCCTGGCTGCGTGCATGCCATGGATGTCCTCCGGGCTCGTCTCGATGCGCACCAGGATCACCGCCTCGCCCTGGGCGGCCAGCGTTTCGGCATCGTCGGCCTGGAAGACGACCTTGCCGGAGGCGGCACCGGGGGAAGCCGGCAGGCCGCGCGCGATCACCTCGCGCGGCGCGTCCGGATCGGGCGTGGGATGCAGGAGCTGGTCGAGCGATGCCGGGTCGATGCGGTTGACCGCTTCGACCTCGCCGATCAGCCGCTCCTTCACCATTTCGACCGCGATGCGGATCGCCGCCTTGGCCGTGCGCTTGCCCGTGCGCGTCTGCAGCATCCAGAGTTTGCCCTTCTGGACCGTGAACTCGATGTCCTGCATGTCGCGATAGTGCTTTTCCAGCTTGTCGAAGATACGGGTCAGCTCGCGGAAGGTTCCGGGCATCACCTCTTCCATCGACGCCAGCTCGGCGCCGGCGGCCTCACGCTCGCGGCGGGTCAGGTGCTGGGGCGTGCGGATGCCGGCAACCACGTC
>JAHCJR010000002.1 GCA_026126165.1 Alphaproteobacteria bacterium | reverse complement strand
CAAGTTCGGCCGGCCGGAAAGCTCGCCCAAGGACGGCGTCGACCTGTTCTCGTGGTGGGTCGATCCGGCGCGCGAGGCGGCGCTGCCGCGCGCGCGCGGACAGAGGCAATAGCCGGTGCGCCGCGCCATCGCCGCGGTTCTCGCGCTCGGCCTTGCCATGGCCGCCGGCGGCGCGGGCGCCGCCGAGAAGCGGCATGGCCTGTCGATCTTCGGCGATCTCAAGTATCCGGCCGGGTTCCGGCATTTCGAGTATGTGAACCCGGACGCGCCGAAGGGGGGTGAATTCCGCTCCTGGAGCGTGGAGACCTACGATTCGCTCAATCCTTTCATCCTGCGCGGCATCGCGCCACGGACGATCAGCGAAAGCTTCGGTGTCGAGCGCACCTTCACCAGCCTGCTCAGCGCGGCGGCGGACGAGCCCGATTCCGCTTACGGTCTGGCGGCGGAAAGCATCGAGCGCAGCGCCGACGGGCGCTCGATCACGTTCAATATCCGCGAGATCGCGAAATTCCATGACGGCACGCCGATCACGGCCGAGGACGTGGTCTGGACCTTCGATACCCTGAGGACGGAAGGGCATCCGCGCTACCGCATCGTGCTGCGCGACGTGGAGCGGGCGGTGGCCGAGGGGCCGAAACGGGTGCGTTTCGATTTCGCGCCGAACTTCACCCGCGACCTGCCGCCCATCGTCGGCAGCCTGCCGATCCTCTCGAAGGCGCATTTCGGCAACCGGACCTTCAACGAGACGACGCTGGTGCCCCTGCTCGGGTCGGGACCCTATCGGGTGGAGCGGGTCGATCCGGGCCGCTCGATCACCTATCGCCGTGTCGAGGACTGGTGGGGCAAGGACCTGCCGGTCAATCGCGGCCGCTTCAATTTCGACACTATCCGCTACGATTTCTTCCGCGACCGGGACGTGGCGCTGGAGGCGTTCTTTGCCGGCGCCTACGACTGGCGCGAGGAATTCACCTCGCGTTCCTGGGCGACCGGCTACGACCGGCCCGCGGTGCGCGAGGGGCGCATCCTGCGGCGCGAGCTGCCCGACCATTCGCTGTCCGGTTTCCAGGCGTACTTCCTCAACATGCGCCGCGAGCGTTTCGCCGACCGGCGTGTGCGCGAGGCGATATCCCATGCCTTCGATTACGAATGGACCAACAAGACGATCTTCTACAGCCTCTACGACCGCACGACCTCGGTGTTTCCCAATTCGGAGATGGCTTCCGCCGGGCGGCCGGGACCGGGCGAGATGCGGCTGCTCGAGCCCTTGCGCGGCAAGGTGCCCGGGGAGGTCTTCGGCGAGCCCTACCGGCCGCCTTCCACCGACGGCAGCGGCAATTCGCGCGACAACCTGCGCCGGGCGCAGGAGCTGCTGCGCGAGGCGGGCTGGCAGGTGCGCGAGGGCCGGCTGGTGCATGGCGCGCGCGGCGAGGCCATGCGCATCGAGTTCCTGATGTACGAGCGCAGCTTCGAGCGGGTCAACGCGCCCTTCATCGCCAACCTGAAGCGGCTCGGCATCGAGGCGACGATGCGCCTCGTCGACCCGGCGCAGTACCAGAACCGCATGCGCGACTACGATTTCGACATCATCGTGCAGCGCTATGCGATGCCGCAGACCCCCGGCGTCGAGCAGCGCAATTTCTGGCATTCCGACAACCGCGACACGCCGGGCATGTTCAACCTGGCCGGCGTCGGCGACCCTGCCGTGGACGCGCTGGTCGAGGCCATGATCGCCGCGAAGAGCCGTACGGAACTGATCGATGCCGCCCGGGCCCTCGACCGGGTGATCATGTGGAACGTCTATGCCATCCCGCAATGGAACAAGGCGGCGCACCACATCGCGTTCTGGGACAAGTTTGCCTGGCCGGCGGTCAAGCCGCGCTACGGCCTCGCCGTCGTCGATACCTGGTGGGTCGATCCGGCGAAGGAAGCGGCACTCGGGCGATGAGGCTGGCGCGTGTTGCCCTGCTGGCGTTCCTCGCCTTCGGCCCGCTGCTTCCGTCCGGGGCCGGCCGCGCCGCGGAAGGACCGGCAAGCCACGGCCTGTCGGCTTTCGGCGACCTCAAGTATCCGGCCGATTTCCGGCATTTCGACTATGTCAATCCGCGCGCGCCCAAGGGCGGGGAGCTGCGCCTCTGGTCGCTCGAATCCTTCGACAGCCTCAATCCGTTCGTGCTGCGCGGAGTACCGGCCGATGGCATGGCCTATAACGGCATCGCCGCCGAGGGAGCCTTCGTCTACGAGAGCCTGATGGAACAGGCCATGGACGAGCCGGACAGCTATTACGGGCTGATCGCGCGCTCGGCGGAGCTGGCGCCCGACCGCAGCGCGGTCGCCTTCGAGATGCGCCCCGAGGCGCGCTTCCACGACGGCACGCCGATCACGGCGGAGGACGTGGTCTTCACGCTCAATGCCCTGGTGGCGCACGGCCATCCGCGCTACCGGCTGCTTTATGCGCCTGTGGCGCTGGTGGAGGCGGCGGGTCCGCATCGCGTCGTCTTCCGCTTCAAGCCCGGGGCGCCGCGCGATCTGCATCTGCTGGTCGGCGCCATGCCGGTTCTTCCCGCCGCCCATTTCCGCAACCGGCCTTTCGGACAGGCGACGCTCGAGCCCATTCCCGGTTCCGGCCCCTACCGGGTCGAGCGGGTCGATGCCGGCCGTTCGATCACCTACCGGCGGGTCGAGGATTACTGGGCGCGCGATCTGCCGGTCAATCGCGGCCGGCACAATTTCGATCGCATCCGTTTCGACTATTACCGGGATCGGGACGTGGCCTTCGAGGCTTTCTTCGCCGGCCGCTACGATTTCCGGCAGGAGCCCGGCCCTAAGAACTGGGCCACCGGCTACGAACGCCCGCCATTGCAGAAAGGATTGATCCAGCGCGAGACCTTGCGCGACCACACACCATCGGGCGTGCAGGGTTTCTTCCTCAACACCAGGCGCGAGCATCTGGCCGACCGGCGGGTGCGCGAGGCGCTGGCGCTCGCTTACGATTTCGAATGGTCGAACCGCACGCTCTTCTACAGCCTGTTCAAGCGCATGCGCAGCATGTTCGAGAACTCGGAGATGGCAGCGCGCGGCGTTCCGCAAGGCGCGGAACTGGCCCTTCTCGAGCCGCACCGCGCCAAGCTGCCGCCCGAGCTCTTCACCGAGGAGTTCCACCCGCCGCGCACCGACGGGTCCGGCAGCGCGCGGGAGAATCTTCGCAAGGCGCAGGCACTCCTGGCCGAGGCGGGCTACCAGGTGCGGGACGGCAGGCTGCTCCACGAGCGGACCGGGCAGCCGCTGCAAGTGGAGTTCCTGCTGTTCGAGGGCGTCTTCCAGCGCGTGGTGGCACCCTATCTGCGCAACCTGGAGCGGCTGGGCGTCGAGGCCAGCGTGCGGCTGATCGACAATGCGAGTTTCCAGAACCGCATGGAGCGCTTCGATTTCGACATCATCGTGCGCCGCTTCGTCCAGCCGATCACGCCGGGATCGGAACAGCGCAACTTCTGGGGCTCCGAGGGCGCGGGCACGCCGGGCTCGCTCAACTTCGCCGGCGTGCGCGACCCGGTTGCCGATGCCATGATCGAGCGGATCGAGAAAGCACCGGACCGCGCCGCGCTGGTCGATGCCGCGCGCGCGCTCGACCGGGTGCTGACCTGGAACTGGTACGTCATTCCGCATTTCTACAGCGGCAACTACCGCATCGCCTTCTGGAACCGGTTCGGCCGGCCGGAAATCAAACCGAAATACGCGCTCGGCGTCGTCGATACCTGGTGGCACGATCCGAAAAAAGCCGCCATGATCGCCAAAGGACTCGCGCCGCCCGCGCTGGAGCCGCTGAAAGACTGAGGCCAGACGCAACCGCATGCTCGCCTATATCGTCCGACGCCTGGCCCTGATCGTCCCGACGCTCATCGGCATCATGGTGATCAACTTCGCCGTGGTGCAGTTCGCGCCCGGTGGACCGGTGGAACAGCTCATCGCGGAGTTGCAAGGCACGGCGGTCGGCGCCACCGCGCGGTTCTCCGGCGGCGGCGGTACGGAAGTCGGCGCCGGCCAGGCGCCCTCCCAGGGACTGGCCGGCAGCGAGGGGAGCAGCCGCTATCGCGGCGCCCAGGGTCTCGATCCGGCCTTCATCCTCCAGCTCGAGAAGATGTTCGGTTTCGACAAGCCGGCGCACGAACGCTTCCTCGACATGATGTGGAACTACGCGCGCTTCGAGTTCGGCAACAGCTACTTCCGCGACCGCGCCGTGGTCGACCTCGTGATCGACAAGCTGCCGGTCTCGATCTCGCTCGGCCTCTGGACCACGCTGATCATCTACCTGATCTCGATCCCGCTCGGCATCGCCAAGGCGGTGCGCGACGACACGCCCTTCGATGTCTGGACATCGGGCGTCATCATCGTCGGCTACGCTATCCCCGGCTTCCTCTTCGCGGTGCTGCTGATCGTGCTGTTCGCCGGCGGCAGCTTTCTCGACTGGTTTCCGCTGCGCGGACTGACATCGGAGAACTGGGACGAGCTGTCCTGGCCGGCGCGGATCGCCGACTATTTCTGGCACATCACCCTGCCGGTGACGGCGATGGTGGTGGGCGGCTTCGCCACGCTCACCATGCTGACCAAGAACTCGTTTCTCGACGAGATCAACAAGCACTACGTGATGACGGCGCGGGCCAAGGGCCTGACCGAACGACGGGTTCTCTATGGCCATGTCTTCCGCAACGCGATGCTGATCGTGGTGGCGGGCTTTCCCTCGGCCTTCATCGGCATTTTCTTCACCGGCGCCCTGCTGATCGAGGTGATCTTTTCTCTCGATGGTCTTGGCCTGCTCGGCTTCGAAGCGGTGATCAACCGCGACTATCCGGTGATGTTCGGCACGCTCTATGTTTTTACGCTGATCGGGCTTCTGCTGAACCTGATCGGCGACCTCACCTACGTGCTGATCGATCCGCGCATCGATTTCGAGGCGCGCGGGGCATGAGTCGATGATCCGCCGCATCAGTCCGCTCAACCGCCGCCGGCTGGAGAATTTCCGCCGCAACCGCCGAGGCTACTGGTCGTTCTGGATTTTCTCCGTCCTGTTCGTCGTCTCGCTGTTCGCAGAGTTCGTCGCCAACGACCGGCCGATCCTGGTGCGCTTCGACGGTGGCTGGTACGTGCCGGTGCTGGTCAGCTACCCCGAAACGACATTCGGCGGCGACTTCGAAACCGAGGCAGCCTATCGCGATCCCTTCATCCAGGAGCTGATCAACGAGAAGGGCTTCATGGTCTGGCCGCTGATCCGCTACAGCTACCGGACCATCAATCTCAACCTGCCCGTACCGGCGCCGGCGCCGCCCTCGGCCGAGAACTGGCTCGGCACCGACGATCAGGGCCGGGACGTGGTGGCCCGCCTCATCTACGGCTTCCGCATCTCGGTCCTTTTCGGACTGGTGCTGACCCTGGTCAGTTCGGTCATCGGCATCATGGCCGGCGCGGTGCAGGGCTATTTCGGCGGCTGGATCGACCTCGCCTTCCAGCGATTCATCGAAATCTGGTCGGGACTGCCCGTGCTCTTCCTGCTCATCATCCTGGCCTCCGTGATCACGCCGAACTTCTGGTGGCTTCTTGGCATCATGCTGTTGTTCAGCTGGATGTCGCTGGTGGGAGTGGTGCGGGCGGAATTCCTGCGCGCGCGGAACTTTGATTATGTCCGCGCCGCACGCGCGCTTGGCGTCGGCGATGGCGCCATCATGTTTCGCCACCTGCTGCCCAACGCGATGGTGGCAACGCTCACCTTCATGCCCTTCATTCTCTCCGGCTCGATCACCACGCTCACCTCGCTCGATTTCCTCGGCTTCGGGCTGCCGGTCGGCTCGCCTTCGCTTGGCGAGCTGCTGGCGCAGGGCAAGTCGAACGTGCAGGCGCCCTGGCTCGGCCTCACCGCCTTCATGTCGCTCGCCGTCATGCTGAGCCTGCTCATCTTCGTCGGCGAGGCGGTGCGCGATGCCTTCGACCCGCGGAAGACCTTCCGATGAGCGGCGGAACCGCGCCCTATCTCGAGGTTCGCGACCTGCATGTCTCCTTCCGCAGCGAGGGCAGGGAGGTGCCCGCCGTGCGCGGCGTCTCCTTCGCCATCGATCGCGGCGAGACCCTGGCGCTGGTCGGCGAGTCGGGTTCGGGCAAGTCGGTCAGCGCCCTCTCGGTCCTGCAGCTCCTGCCCTATCCGACCGCTTTCCACCCGCGCGGCTCGATCAAGGTGCAGGGGGTCGAGATGATCGGTGCCGACCCGCGCGATCTCTACAAGATCCGCGGCAACCGCATCTCGATGGTATTCCAGGAGCCGATGACCTCGCTCAACCCGCTGCATACGGTGGAGCGGCAGATCAACGAGGTGCTGTTCCTGCACAAGGGAATGGGACGCGAGGCGGCACGCGCGCGCACACTCGAACTGCTGCGGCTGGTCGGGCTGCAGGATGCGGAACGGCGCCTCGGCGCCTTCCCGCACCAGCTTTCGGGAGGGCAGCGCCAGCGGGTCATGATCGCCATGGCGCTGGCGAACGAACCCGACCTGCTGATCGCCGATGAGCCGACCACGGCGCTCGACGTGACGATCCAGGCGCAGATCCTCGCGCTCCTCAAGGACCTTCAGCGCCGCCTCGGCATGGCCATGCTGCTCATCACCCATGATCTCGGCATCGTCCGCAAGATGGCCGAGAGGGTTGCGGTCATGACCGGCGGCGAGATCGTCGAGCAGGGGCCGGTCCAGCGCGTCTTCGCCGAGCCGGCGCATGCCTATACCCGCCAGCTCCTCTCGGCCGAGCCCAAGGGCCTGCCGCACCTCCCGGTCGACGGCGCGCCGGTGGTGATGTCGGGCGAGGAGATCAAGGTCTGGTTTCCGATCAAGACCGGAATTCTCAAGCGCACCACCGACCATGTGAAGGCGGTGGACGGCATCTCGCTCACGGTGCGGGAAGGCCAGACCATCGGCGTGGTCGGCGAATCGGGCTCCGGCAAGTCGACACTCGGCCTCGCCCTGCTGCGGCTGCTGCGCTCCGAGGGGCGGATCGTGTTCAGGGGACGGGAGCTGCAGGGCCTCGGCTGGAAGGAACTGCGCCCCCTGCGCCAGGAAATGCAGGTGGTTTTCCAGGACCCGTTTTCCTCGCTCAGTCCGCGCATGTCCGTGTCCGAAATCGTCGCCGAGGGGCTGCGCGTCCATCGGCCCGCGATGGGCTACGATGAGCGCCGGGCGCGCATTTCGGAAGCGCTGGTCGATGTCGGCCTCGACCCGGAGGCACAGGACCGCTATCCGCACGAATTCTCCGGCGGCCAGCGCCAGCGCATCGCCATCGCGCGGGCCATCGTGCTGCGACCCCGCTTCGTCGTGCTCGACGAGCCGACATCGGCTCTCGACATGTCGGTGCAGGCCCAGATCATCGACCTGCTGCGCGATCTTCAGGCGCGGCTCAAGCTCGCCTACATGTTCATCAGCCACGATCTGCGGGTGGTCCGCGCGCTGGCCGACGAGGTGATCGTCATGCGCGACGGGCGGGTGGTCGAGAAAGGTTCGGCGGTGGATATTTTCGAGCGGCCGCGCGCCGATTATACGCGCGCGCTGATCGCGGCGGCCTTCGATCTGGAAGCCGTCCCGGGCGGCGTGGTAAAGACCTGAAGCGCGGCGCGCCTTGCGTCGCGACCAGGCGGGCGATCGGACATGGCACTTCTCTATCTGACGCGAAACCACAGCAGCGAACTCTGGTTGCCGGAGATCCTCCGCCTGATGCCAGAGCTTGAAATCCATGTCTGGCCGAACGTGCCCGACCCGGCGCGGATCGAGTTCGCGTTGTGCTGGGGACCGCCGCCGGGGGAACTGGCCAGGTATCCCAACCTCAGGGGCATTTCCTCGTTCGGCGCCGGGGTCGAACACATACTCGCCGATCCGGCGCTGCCCGCCGTTCCGGTCTGCCGCATCGTCGACGAGCGCCTCACCCGCGGCATGACCGAATACGTGGTCATGAGCGTGCTCAACCATCATCGCAATCTCGCCTTCATGCGCGAGAACCAGGCGATGGCGCGCTGGAAGTGGTTCGACCCGGTGGACACCTTCGCCACCACGGTCGGCATCATGGGGATGGGCGCGCTCGGGCTGCATGCGGCGGAGACGTTCCTGCGCTTCGGTTTCCAGGTCGCGGGCTGGAGCCGGACGGCGAAGGAGCTGCCGGGGATCGCGCATTATCATGGCGATGCTGGCCTCGATGCATTCCTCGCGCGGACCAGCTATCTCGTCTGCCTGCTGCCGCTCACTCCCGAAACGCGCGGCATCGTCAACCGCCGCACGCTTGGCCTGTTGCCGCGCGGGGCCTTCTTCGTCAATGCCGGACGCGGCGGCCAGGTGGTGGACGAGGATCTGCTGGCGGCGCTCGATTCCGGCCATCTGGCCGGCGCCACGCTTGATGTCTTCAACCGGGAACCGCTACCGCCCGATCACCCTTACTGGCGCCATCCGCGCGTCAGCGTGACGCCGCACAATGCGAGCGACAGTATTCCCGCCTCCGTCGTGCCGCAGATCGTCGAGAATATCCGCCGCGCCCGCGCCGGCGCGCCGCTGCTCAACGTGGTCGACCCCGCGCGCGGCTACTGATCGGCCGGACTTACTCTGCCGGATAGCGTTCGGCGAGCAGCGCGAACAGCGCGCGGATGCTCATCGCCTCGCCGCCCTGCGGCCGCCCGGGTCGCGCCTTGGGATTCCAGGCGAACAGATCGAAATGCGCCCAGCAGCGTGCCAGCTTGACGAATTCCTTGAGGAACAGCGCGGCGGTGATCGAGCCGGCGAAGCCGCCCTCGCCGGCGTTGTTGATGTCGGCGACCTTGCTGTCCAGCATCGTCCGGTAGGGCTGCCAGAGCGGCAGACGCCAGAAGGGATCGCTCTCCGCCCGGGCGTGGCGGCCGAGTTCCTCGACGAAGGCGTCGTCGTCGCAATAGAAGGCCGGAAGGTCGGGTCCCACGGCGACCCGCGCCGCGCCGGTCAAGGTCGCGAAGTCGAGCAGCAGGTCCGGCCGTTCGCTGTCGGCCTCCGCCAGCGCGTCGGCCAGGATCAGCCTGCCTTCGGCGTCCGTATTGCCGATCTCGACCGAGATGCCGGCGCGCGAGACCAGGATGTCGCCAGGACGGAAAGCATCGCCGGAGATGGCATTCTCCACCGCCGGGATCAGCAGGCGCAGCCGGATCTTGAGGCCGGCCGCCATGATCATGCGCGCCAGCGCCAGCGCGTTGGCGGCCCCGCCCATGTCTTTTTTCATCAGTGCCATGCCGGAGGCAGGCTTGATGTCGAGGCCGCCCGAATCGAAGCAGACGCCCTTGCCGACCAGCGTCACCTTGGGCGCCGTCTCCTCGCCCCAGACGAGATCGATGAGCCGGGGCGCGCGGCTCGCGGCCCGACCGACGGCATGCACCATCGGATAATTCGCCTTCAGAAGCTCCTCGCCCTCGATGCAGCGGAAGCGCGCCTGCATGTCTGAGGCGAGCCGGCGCGCCGCCTCGGCGAGCTGGTCGGGCCCCATGTCCTGTGCCGGCGTGTTCACCAGGTCGCGCGCCAGGCGGATGGCCGCTTCCACCAGGAGGACATGCTCCCGGTCCGCCCCCTCCGGCCAGGCGAGACGCGCCTTGGCCGCTGCCGGCTTGGCCCGATACCGGTCGAAGGAATAGCCGCCGAGCGCGAAGCCGAGCGCGGCATCGCCTGCCTGCTTGCCGTCGAGCCGGGAGGCGATCCGGTAGGTTCCTTCCGGGAGCGCCGGGGCGAGACCCGCGAAGGTCCAGAGGTCGATCCGTTCGCCGGTGCCGACCAGGACGCCGTCGATGCCGCCCTGGGCATCGGGAAGCAGCAGGTGACGCCCTGTTTCCGCCTCGAAGCCGCTGGCCTCGACCCAGCGCCGCCAGGCCGCCGGCTGTCCCTGCAGCCAGTCCCCCAGTTCGGACTTGGCCACGCCCCAGACGGGAATGGAATGGGATGTCGGATCGACGAGCAGGGCAGTCACGATGAACCTCCGAAAGCATTCTCCGCCGGGACGGAGGGATTAAAGCGGGTTGTCGCGCGCTTGTTAAGGCGGGGCGGGGGCAGTTTGAATTATTCTCCTGTCCGTTCACGGCAAGTTCACCATGGGAGCGGCGAATGTCTGGTCTGACCCTGGTCATCGGCAACATGAACTACTCGTCCTGGAGCCTGCGTCCCTGGCTGGTGCTCAAGGCGACAGGCGCGCCGTTCACCGTCATTCGCATTCCGCTCGACCGACCCGAGACGAAGGCGCGCATCGGCGCGCATTCGCCGACCGGCAAGGTGCCGGTGCTGAAGGACGGCGCGCTGACGATCTGGGATTCGCTGGCGATCTGCGAGTATCTGGCTGAGAAGTTTCCGGCGGCAAGGCTCTGGCCGGAAACAGCCGCGGTGCGGGCCATGGCGCGCGCCGTCACGGCGGAGATGCATTCCGGCTTTGCCGCCTTGCGCCAGGCCCTGCCGATGGATATCCGGCGGCGGGAACGGCGCGAGATCGATGGCGCGGTCGCGGCAGACATCACCCGCATCCGTGAAATCTGGAATGCCTGCCGTGCGGTCCACGGCCAGAACGGTCCCTGGCTGTTCGGGCGCTACAGCATCGCGGATGCCTTCTATGCGCCGGTGGCCACGCGCTTTCGCACCTATGGCGTCGGGCTCGATCCGGTCTCGGATGCTTATGTCGAGGCCAGCCTGACGCGCGAGGCGATGCGGGAATGGATCGCCGCCGCCGAGGCGGAGCCGGAGACGATCGGCTGAAAAAGGCGCCTTATTCGGGTTGCAGTTCCGGGCGAAGCACCCCGGCTTCCCTGTAATAGCGTTCGGCGCCCGGATGGAGCGGCGCCGTGACGCCGACCAGAGCGGTCTGCAGGCGGATCGAACTCGCCTTCAGGTGCCCCGCATGCAGCAGCGGCCGGTTGCGCGGGTCCCAGAGCGCCTTGGTGATCTGGTAGATCAGCTCCTCGTCGATCCGCGCCGAGGTCACCCATTGCGCGCCGATGGAAAGGGTTTCCACGGCACCGATCCCCGGATAGGCGCCGGGCGGAATGCGGTCGCGCCCGAAGAAGCGGTGCCGGCGCAGGATGAGATCGACTTCCCGGCCGACCATCGGAATGAGGTCGATGGCTTTCTGGAGCGCCAGTTCCGTCACCGCCGGCGCCGGGTAGCCAGCGATCAGGAAAAAGGCGTCCAGTTCGCCGGCGATGATCAGGTCGGTGGCGAAGCCAGGATCGACTTCCAGCAGCTTGAGCTGGGCAAGCTGCAGGCCATGGGCGGTGAGCACCAGTTCGGCATTGGCGCGCGTGCCGGAGCCCGGCTTGTCGAGCGAGACCCGCTTGCCGACGAGCTGGCGGACATTCTCGATGCCGCTGCCGCGCCGGGCCACCAGATGCAGGCTTTCCGGAAACAGGTTGGCGATGACACGCAGATCCGGCATGGCGTTGCGCCGGAAATAGGGCCCGGAGCCCAGATAGGCCGCATCCACCATGTCCGCCTGGGCAAGCCCGCTCTCCATCAGCCCTTTGGAAATGGCGCTGACATTGGCGACCGAGCCCTCCGAGGTCATGGCGACGGCGATCAGTCCGGGGACGCCGCAGGAGCCGCCCTTCTCGCAGGGCGAGGAGCCGGGCGGATTGGAGATCGCGGTGGCGATGGAGCCGCCGACAGGGAAATAGGTGCCGGCCGCGGAGCCGGTGGCGATGCGGAAGAAGCGCAGGTCCTGCCCGGCGGCGGGAGCGGCGAGGGTCAGCGCGACGAACAGGGCGAGAAGGCGGGAAAGGCGCATGTGCGATTTAATCCCGGCGCGGGCCGCGCCGCAACCGTGCTCAGCGGGTCGGGATCATCTGGCGCGGCAGGAAATTCACCAGTTCGGGAAAGACGACGATCAGCGTGACCGCGAGGCACATGACGACGAAGAATGGCAGCGCCGCGCGGGAGACATAGACGATGGAGCGGCCGGTCATGCCCTGCAGGACGAACAGGTTGAAGCCGATCGGCGGCGTGATCTGCGCCATTTCCACCACGATCACGACGAAGATGCCGAACCAGACCAGGTCGAAGCCGGCCTGCTGCACCAGCGGCAGGATGATGGCGAGCGTCAGCACCACCATGGAGATGCCGTCGAGGAAGCAGCCGAGCAGGATGTAGAAGAGCGTCAGCGCCACCAGCAAGGTCAGCGGCGAGAGGTCGAGCGAGGCGATCCATTCGGCCAGATGGCGCGGCAGGCCGGTGAAGCCCATGGCCAGCGAAAGGAAGGCGGAGCCCGCCAGGATGAGGGCGATCATGCAGGAGGTGCGGGTCGCTCCCATCAGGGAATCCACGAAGGTCCTGCGATCGAGCACGCCCTGGAAGAAGGCGAGGATCAGCGCGCCGAGCACGCCGAGCGCGGCCGCCTCGGTCGCGGTCGCTATGCCGGTATAGATCGAGCCCAGGACCAGCAGTATCAGGCCGATCACCGGCAGCAGCCGGCGCGACGCCCAGATCCGCTCCCGCAGCCGCATGCGGATGTCGGCCGGCGGGATGCGGCCCGGATTGACCAGCGACCAGAGCATCACGTAGCCCATGAACATCGCCGCCAGCATCATGCCCGGCACGATCCCGGCGATGAAGAGCTGCGCGATCGAGACTTCCGCCGCCACGCCATAGACGATCATGATGATCGAGGGCGGGATGAGCAGGCCGAGCGTGCCGGCGCCGGCGAGCGATCCGACCGCGAGCAGGTCCGGATAGTCGCGCGATTTCAGTTCGGGCAGCGTCATCTTGCCGATGGTGGCGCAGGTGGCGGCGGAGGAGCCGGAGACGGCGGCAAAGATCGCGCAGCCGATGATGTTGGTATGCAGGAGCCGGCCGGGCAGGCCCGACATCCAGGGCGCGAGGCCGCGGAACATGTCCTCCGAAAGCCTGGTGCGGAACAGGATCTCGCCCATCCAGATGAAAAGCGGCAGCGCGGTGAGCGTCCAGCTCGATGCCGCGCCCCAGATGGTGGTCGCCATGGCATCGCCCGAGGGACGGGTGGTGAAAAGCTCCATCGCCGCCAGCGCCACGCCGAGCAGGCCGAGGCCGATCCACAGGCCGGAGCCGAGCAGGAGCAGCAGGACGAAGAGCAGGAAACCGGCGAGGACGAGATCATCCATGGTTCAGCGGTCCGCCCTGATGTCCGAGGAATCGGGCGGCAGTTCCGCCCCGCGCAGCAGATCGACGAACCGTTCGAGCACGGCGATGGCGAAGATCACCGCCCCGATCGCCATGCCGAGCTGGGGAATCCAGAGCGGCGTCGCCACCAGTCCCTGGGCCACGTCGCCCAGGATGTAGGAGACATAGACGAGCTTGACGGCGAAATAGGCGAGATAGCAGGCGAGGAACGAGCCGAGGCCGAGGCACCAGATCTCGAAACCGCGCCGCCAGCGGCCCTTGAGGCGCTGCAACAGCAAGGTCACGCGGATATGTTCGCCATGCGCGAAGGTATAGGCGAGCGCCAGGTAGGAGGCGGCGGCCATGCAGTAGCCGGCGAAGTCGTCGGCGCTGCGCGCCACATAGCCGAACAGGCCGCCGCCGATGGAATAGAGCACGAACAGGCCGATCGCCACCAGGAAGCACGCGGCCAGCGCGCCGGCCGCGCGATAGAGCCAGGAGAGCGCTTGCTTCATCGGTGCGGGATGCAGCCGGCGGGAGATGCGGAGCGGCGCTTTGGCCGCATCCGCCCTCCCGCAGCCCGGAACGTCAGCCGCCGCGATAGGCCTTGACGATGGCCTCGCCCTCGGCGCCCGCCGCCTTGAGCCAGTCATCGGTCATGGTCTTGCCGAGCGCCGAAAGTTCATCCTTGAACTTGGCATTTGGCTGCTGGACCTTCATGCCGTTCTTCGCCAGGGTTTCCAGGTAACCCTGTGCCAGCCGCTCGCTCTCCGCCCAGCCGGTCGCTTCCGCTTTTGCCGCCTCCTCGACCAGGACCTTGCGGGTCGCCGCGTCGAGCTTGTCCATGGCGGCCTTGTTCACGATGATCATGTTCTTCGGCAGCCAGGCCTTGGTGTCGTAGAAGTGCGAAAGCTGCTCCCAGACCTTGCTGTCGACGCCGGTCGCGCCGGAGGAAATGAAGGAATTCACCTTGCCGGTCGCCAAGGCCTGCGAGAGTTCCGCCGCTTGGACCGTGACCGGCTGCGCCTTGACCAGCTCGCCGATGCGCGCGGTCGCCGGGCTGTAGGCACGCCACTTCAGCCCTTCCATGTCCTTGATCGATTCGAGGGCCTTGTTGGCATAGATACCCTGCGGCGGCCAGGGAACGGCATAGAGCAGGACGATGCCCTGCGCCCCCAGCTTCTTCTCGACGGTCGGTTTCGCCGCGTTGGCGAGCCGCCGCGCCGCGGCGTAGTCGGTGGCGAGGAAGGGCACGCCGTCGAGGCCGAAGATCTTGTCCTCGTTCTCGAGGTTGACCATCAGAACCTCGCCGATCTGGGCCTGGCCGGTCTGGACCGCGCGCTTGATCTCGTTCGCCTTGAACAGCGAGGCGCCCGCATGCACCACGATTTCGAGCTTGCCACCGCTGCGCGCCTTCACCGCTTCGGCGAATTTCTGCGCGTTGACCGAATGGAAGTTCGTGGCCGGATAGGCCATCGGCATGTCCCACTTGGTCTGTGCCGCGGCCGCACTCACGAAGCCGCCAGCCGCAAGGGCGGCGACCATCACCGTTTTGAGATACATCTCCCTCTCCCTGTCAAAGAGACGCTATGGCAGGAACCTTAAACGGCCGGCCGGCAAAAGCAAACCCGCAGATGGGTCAGCGCAGGACGTTGCGGATGATGTCGACGACGATGCCGGTGGCCACGGCGACGAGCAATACATCGCTGCCGACCACGATCCGTTCATGGGCGTGGCGTGGCGGCAGGCTGGTTTGCAGTTCGCCCGGCAGAAAGCGCTTGGCAATTCCCGGTGGCAGGGGCTTGCCGCGCGCCAGGTTCTTGGCGATGCCCGGCGGCAGGCGATCGGGCTGCACGCGGTGGCGGGCATAGTAATCGAGGATCAGGCTGCGTTCGACCGCCGTGAATGCGGCCTCGGCGATGCCGCTCGCGCTGCGGCCGCCGCGCGGCTGCCCCGGCTGGGCAAGCAGGGGGGGAGCGGCGATGGCGGCCAGGGCAAGGGCGAGGACGAGATACCGGAACGCGCGAAACATGGGGCAGCGACCTCCTGTGATGCGAACTTTCCCAGCCGAATCAGGCGGATTTGCGACCGGGTCAACCGAACTTCAGCTTCGCCACCAGGATTGCCATGGCGAACAGGAACGTGACCAGATTGCCGAGAAAGACCGGCAGCGAGCCGATCAGCAGGCCATAGGCCATCCAGAGGCCGACGCCGGTCAGGAACAGCAGGAACATTGCCAGCGAGATATCGGCGGCGGAACGGCTGCGCCAGACCTTGAGCGCCTGCGGCAGGAAGGCGATCGTGGTCAGGCTGGCGGCGGCAAGGCCGATGCCTTCGGCGCCGTCGATCATGACGCGTGCTCCCCGCCCAGGCTGGCGCGGATGCGGCCGATGAACCGGCCGGCCGCTTGCGCCTCGTAGGGCACCGCCGCGCCCGAGCCCCAGACCGGGCCGGGCCAGGCCCGGTCCTCGCGGAACCGGCCCACCACATGGACATGAAGCTGCGGCACCAGATTGCCCAGCATCCCGATGTTGAGCTTGTCGGGCCGCGCTACTTCGCGCAAGGCGCGGCTGGCATTGGAAATTTCCTCCATAAGTTGAACTTGCTCCTCCGCCGCAAGATCGATCAGTTCGGTGACGCCGTTCCGGCGCGGCACGAGGATGAGCCAGGGAAAGGTCCGGTCGTTCATCAGCAGCAGCCGGGACAGGCGAAGTTCAGTCACCGGGAGGGTGTCGGCTGCGAGGCGGGGATGCAGGTCGAACACGCGAAAACCGCTTTGTGTTTCGGCGGCGCCATCCTAAAAGCGGACGCCCGCCGACGATAGCGCCAAATCGGCGGACAGGCATCGATCCTTCGTCGCACCTGGCGCCGGGTGACGTCCATGTCCACCAGCTTTGCCGGCGAGCGGCCGCGTATCCGCCTCATCCAGGGGCGGGAGCGGCGCGTCCTGTCCGGACATCCCTGGATCTACTCCAACGAGTTGCGGATGGATGCCGCCGCGCGCGCCCTGCCGCCCGGCGGGCTGGTGGCAGTGGAGGATTTCCGCGCTCGCCCGCTTGGCTGTGCCACATTCAACCCGCACTCCCTCATCGCCGCCCGCCTGCTCGATCCGGACCCGCAGGCCAGCATCGATGCCGGCTGGATCGCCGGGCGGCTGCGGCGCGCGCTGGCTCTCCGCCAGCGGTTTTTTGCCGATCCGTTCCATCGCCTGGTCCATGCCGAGGCGGACGGCCTGCCCGGGCTGGTTGCCGACCGCTTCGGCGAACTGCTCGTGCTGCAGCTCAACACCGCGGGCATGGACCGGCTGACCGAGCCGCTGCTGGAGGCGCTGGAAGAGGTCCTGGCGCCGAAGGCCGTGGTGCTGCGCAACGATGCGCCGGTGCGCAAGCTCGAGGGACTGGATCTGCATGTGCGCCTGGCCCGTGGCAGCCTTCCGGAAGCCCCACGCATCCAGGAGGGCGGGGCGAGCTTCCGTGCCGATCCTCTGGGTGGCCAGAAGACCGGCTGGTTCTTCGACCTGGCCGAGGCGCGCGGCCATGTCGCGGCGCTGGCCGCGGATGCGCGCGTCCTCGATGTCTACTGCCATGCGGGTGCCTTCGCGATCCGGGCCGCCGTGGCCGGCGCCCGGCAGGTCATTGCCGTGGACCGGTCCGAGGCCGCCCTCGCCCTGGCGCGGGAATCGGCCGCGCTGAGCGGGGTGGCGGAGCGGGTCAGATTCCTGGCGGCGGATGCCTTCTCCGAACTGGAGCGGCGCGGCGGCAGCGGCGAGCGGCATGACATCGTGATCCTCGATCCACCCAGCTTCGTGAAGTCGCGCAAGGACCTGGCGGCGGGCATCAAGGGCTATCGCAAGCTGGCGCGCCTCGGTGCGCCGCTGGTGGCCGATGGCGGGTTCCTCTTCATCGCTTCCTGCTCGCACCATGTCGCGATGCAGGACTTCGCTGCCGAGGTAGCCCATGGCCTGCACCTGGCCGGCCGCACCGGCCGCGTGCTGCGCGCGGGCGGCGCCGGTCCGGACCATCCCGTCCATCCGATGCTGCCGGAGAGCGCCTACATCAAGTGGCAGCTCCTGCAGCTCGACGACCCCGCCTCGCGATAGATTGAAGGCGGCCGATTGCGGTGTGATTGTCCGCCGGATGGACGGGTATTAGGGTCAGCCCCGGGGCAGGAGGAGGTGAGATGCTCGTAGTCGAGACCGCCCTGCCGGGGGTGAGGATCATCCGGCCCAAACGTCATGCCGACCATCGCGGCTGGTTCACGGAAACCTGGAACCAGCGCAGTTTCGCCGCCGCCGGCATGCCGGAGGCGTTCGTGCAGGACAATGCCGCCCTCTCGGTGGCGAGCGGAACGATACGCGGCCTGCATTTCCAGGCGCCGCCCCAGGCGCAGGGCAAGCTCGTCTGGGTGACGCGCGGGGCGGCATTCGACGTGGCCGTCGATATCCGCAAGGGCTCGCCATCTTTCGGACATCATGTGGCGGTAACGCTCGAAGCGGGCTCGGGCGAGCAGCTCTGGATTCCGCCCGGCTTCGCCCATGGCTACTGCACCATCGAGCCCAACACCGAACTGGTCTACAAGGTGACCGACTTCTACAATCCGGCCCTCGACGGGGGCATCCGCTGGGACGATCCGGCGCTTGGCATAGACTGGCCGGTGGCGCCGGGCCAGGCGATCGTCTCGGACAAGGACCGCGGCCTGCCCCGCCTCCTGGACCTGCCGGACGTCTTCATTCACGGAACCCATTCATGAGCATCCTGGCATGAGCATCCTGGTCACCGGCGGTGCCGGCTTCATCGGATCGGCGCTGGTGCGGGCCCTGGTCGCGGATGGCGAACGGGTGGTCACGCTCGACAAGCTCACCTACGCCGGGAGCCTGGAGAATTTGCGCGCCGTGGCCGGGCGGGCGAACCACCGGTTCGAGGCGGGCGATATCTGCGACGGCGAACTGGTCCGGCGCCTGCTCGCCGAGGAACGGCCGCGGGCGATCTTCCACCTGGCGGCGGAAAGCCATGTCGACCGCTCGATCGACCGGCCGATGGCCTTCATCGAGACCAACGTGAGCGGCACCGCGATCCTGCTCGAGGCCGCGCATGCCTACTGGCGCGAACTCGATGCGGCGGCGCGCGGCGCATTCCGCTTCCTGATGGTTTCGACCGACGAGGTCTATGGCGAGCTGGGAGCCGAGGGCCTCTTTCGCGAGGACGATCCTTACCGGCCGAACTCGCCCTACTCCGCCAGCAAGGCGGCGGCCGACCATCTGGCGCGCGCCTGGGGCCGGACCTACGGCCTGCCGGTGCTGGTGACCAACTGCTCGAACAATTACGGGCCGCACCAGTTCCCCGAAAAGCTGATCCCGCTCATGGTGCTGAACGCGCTCGACGGCAAGCCGCTGCCGGTCTACGGCCAGGGCCTGCAGGTGCGCGACTGGCTGCATGTGGACGATCACGTGGCGGCACTCCGGCTGGTGGCGGCGAAAGGGCGGGTGGGCGAGACCTACCTGGTCGGCGCGCGCAACGAATGGCGCAATATCGACCTGGTGCGCCGCCTCTGCACCGAGCTGGACCGGCTGCATCCCATCGGTGCACCGCACGAGCGGCTCATTACTTTCGTCGCCGACCGCCCGGGCCATGATGCGCGCTATGCCATCGATCCCGGCAAGATCGAACGCGAACTGGGTTTCCGCCCGGGCGTTCCGTTCGATGACGGACTGGCCCGCACCATCGCCTGGTACATGGCACATCGCGACTGGTGCGAGGCGGTGCGCCCTGGTGCCGGGCGGGAGCGCCTTGGCCTCGCCAGGGCGATGCCGTGACCTTCCGGATCTTCGGCGCGGATGGACAGGTCGGGCGCGCCATCGCCGTGGCCGCCCGGCGTGCCGGCATCGAAGTCGTGCCCTTCGACCACCGGGCGGTCGATATCCGCGATGCCGCGGCCCTGAGGGCTTCGATCGGCGCGGGCGGGGTCGCGATCAACGCCGCCGCCTGGACCGATGTCGACGGGGCGGAGGAGGCATCCGATGCCGCCTTCGCGGTCAACCGGGACGGCGCCGGGCTGCTCGCCCGCGTGGCGGCGGAAAAGGGCGTGCCGGTTCTGCATTTTTCCACCGACTATGTTTTCGACGGAAGACTCGCTCGACCCTACCGGGAGGACGACCCTGTCGGCCCGCTTTCCGTCTATGGTCGCTCCAAGGCGGAAGGCGAAGCGGCGGTGCGGCTCGCCAATCCTCGGCATGTAATCCTGCGTTGCTCCTGGGTCCATGGCGCAAGGGGGCGAAACTTCGTCCGCACCATGCTGAGGCTCGGGGCCGAGCGCGAGGAGATCGCCGTGATCGACGACCAGAAGGGCGGACCGACTGCGGCGGAGGACATTGCCGGCGCCGCGCTCGCGGTCCTGGAGCAGGCTCTCCGGCCCGGCTTCGAGGGCTGGGGCACCTACCATTTCCAGGGCCGGCCGGTGGCAAGCTGGGCGGACTTCGCAGAGGCCATACTCGCCGGGCGCGGGCACTGCCGGATCCGCCGCATTGCCAGCGCCGACTATCCGACGCTGGCGAAACGTCCACTGAACGGCGTACTTGATTGTGCAAGGATCGAACAGGTCTTCGGCATACGGCCGCCCGACTGGCGTCGCTCGCTGGCGCGGGTGCTGGCGGAGATCGACGGGGAGAGGGCTGCATGAAGGGCATCGTACTGGCCGGCGGGACGGGGTCCCGCCTGCATCCCATGACCCGGGTGGTGAGCAAGCAGCTCCTGCCGGTCTACGACAAGCCGATGATCTATTATCCTCTCACCACGCTGATGCTGGCCGGCATCCGCGAGATGGTGATCGTCACCACGCCGCGCGATCAGGAACTGTTCCGCGAATTGCTGGGCGACGGCGCGCAATGGGGTCTCTCCATCGAGTATGCGGCGCAGCCGAGGCCCGAGGGCATCGCGCAGGCGTTCCTGGTCGCCGAGCCGCAGATCCGCGGCCGCAAGACCGCGCTGGTTCTTGGCGACAACATCTTCTATGGCCAGGGTTTCTCCGATTCCCTGGCGCGCGCCGCCGCCTTCGAGCGCGGCGCCATGATCTTTGCCTACTGGGTGGCCGATCCGCAGCGCTACGGCGTCGTCGAACTGGGACCGGGCGACCGGCCGCTTGCCATCGTCGAGAAGCCGAAGCAGCCGAGATCCAATTATGCGGTGACCGGACTTTATTTCTACGACCAGGAGGTGGTCGAGATCGCGCGCGCGCTTGCGCCCTCGGCGCGCGGCGAGCTGGAGATCACCGATGTGAACAACGTCTATCTGCGTCGCGGCGATCTGATGGTCGAGAAGCTGGGCCGGGGATTTGCCTGGCTCGACACGGGCACGCCGGAGAGCCTGCTGCGGGCCGCCGATTTCGTGGAGGCGGTGGAACAGCGCCAGGGCCTGAAGATTGCGGCACCCGAGGAAGTCGCCTGGCGCATGGGCTTCATCGGTGCCGAGGAACTGGGCCGTCTGGCGTACGATTTACGCAACAGCGCCTACGGACAGTATCTTGCCGGCCTGTTGCAGGATCGTTGAGGGACGAAGCTCGCACTGGCGGAGCGGCCTGTGTCGGCGCATCATGGGCGCATGTGGAGGAAATCTCTCGTCGCACTGCTCTGCGGGATTGCAGCGTGGTCCGCCATCGCCGGACCTGCGCGCGCGCAACCGGTCGATCTGTTGCTGATCCTCGCCGTCGATGCCTCGGGCTCGGTCGATAACGACGAATGGGCCCTGCAGATGAAGGGCTACGAGGATGCCTGGCGCGACCCCGAGGTGCACCGTGCCATTGCCACTGCGGGGCGCCATCGGGCGCTTGCCGTCACCTTCGTGCAATGGTCGGGCTATGGCCACCAACTGCAGACGATCGGCTGGACCCGGGTCGCGAGCGCGCAGGATGCGAACGCCTTCGCCGACATGATCGCCGGCACCGGGCGCCAGATCTGGGGCGGCGGGACCTCGCTTTCGGGCATCATCGACTATGCCGTGCCGCTGTTCGAGAGCAGCCCCTTTCAGGGCGAGCGCAAGGTGCTCGACATTTCCGGCGATGGCGCCAACCGCAATTCCCGACCGGCGGATCAGGCGCGCGACGAGGCGGTGGCGAAAAACGTCACAATCAACGGGCTGCCGATCCTGGGCTCGGAAGCGGGTCTCGATCGCTGGTATCAGGCGAACGTGGTCGGCGGCCCGGGCGGGTTCATGGTGGTGGCGGAAAGCTTCCAGAGCTTCGGGCGGGCGATCCGCAACAAGCTCATCCGCGAAATCGCCGCGTTGGAGTAGCATTGCCGTCCGCCTCACGCGCCGATAGTCTGGCCAAAAGCTGAGCGAGGCGGAAATTCCCATGTCGCACATCCTGCACCGGTCTGCGCGCAGCCTGCCCATCGAGGCGGTTCGCGCCGAGGGTCTCTACATTTACGACAAGGCGGGGAACCGCTACATGGATGCGTGTGGCGGGGCCGCGGTATCCTGCCTTGGCCATGCCCATCCGCGCGTGGTCGAGGCGGTGCGCCGCCAGATCGGGGAACTGGATTATGTCCATACCAGCGTCTTCACCAATGGCCCGGCCGAGGCCCTCGCCGACACCCTGATCGCGGGCGCGCCGAAGGGCCTCACCCATGTCTATTACGTCTCCGGCGGGTCGGAGGCGATCGAGGCGGCGATCAAGATGGCACGGCAGTTCTTCGTCGAGACCGGCGAGCCGGGCCGGCACCGGATCATCGCCCGCTGGCAGAGCTATCACGGCAATACGCTGGGGGCGCTTTCCGCCGGCGGCAACAAGCTGCGGCGCAAGATCTACGAGCCGCTGCTGGTCGAGATGTCGCATATCTCGCCCTGCTACGCCTATCGCGGCCGGCGCGACGACGAGACCGAGGAAGCCTATGGGCTGCGCGTCGCCGACGAGCTGGAGGCGGAGATCCTGCGCCTCGGCCCGGGCTCGGTCGCGGCCTTCGTGGCCGAACCGGTGGTGGGCGCCACGCTCGGTTCCGTTCCCGCCGTTCCGGGCTATTTCCGCCGCATCCGCGAGATCTGCGACCGCTACGGCGTGCTGCTGATTCTCGATGAGGTGATGTGCGGCATGGGGCGCACCGGCAGCCTTCATGCCTGCGAGCAGGAGGGCATCGCGCCCGACATGCTGGTGGTCGCCAAGGGCCTGGGCGGCGGTTTCCAGCCGATCGGGGCGATCCTGCTTTCCGCGCGGATCTTCGAGGGCTTCCGCGACGGATCGGGTTCGTTCATGCATGGCCATACCTACATGGCCCACCCGGTCGCCTGCGCGGCGGCGCTGGCGGTGCAGCAGGTGATTGCCGGCGACGACCTGATCGCCAACGTGCGCGCGCAGGGCCGCATCCTGGCCGAGGCGCTGGAAGAGCGGCTCGGCAATCACGCCCATGTCGGAGATATCCGCGGCCGCGGCCTGTTCCAGTCGATCGAACTGGTGCGCGAGCGCGCCTCGAAGGAGCCATTCGCCCCGGCGCTCCGGCTCAACCAGCGCATCCATGCCGAGGCGATGGCGCGCGGCTTGATCTGCTATCCCATGGGCGGCACCATCGACGGGCTGAACGGCGATCATGTGCTGCTCGCGCCGCCCTTCAACATCGCCGCCGAGGATACCCGGCGCATTGCCGAGCTGCTGGGCGATGCGGTCGATGCCGCCGTGGGGAAGCTCGCCTGATGACGGGCAAGGCGGTGCCGGCACCGCTGATCCTGGCGGTGGCGCCGAACGGCGCGCGACGGACCAAGGCGGATCATCCGGCGCTGCCGATCCTGCCCGATGAACTGGCGCGCGCGGCGGCCGGCGCGCTCGAGGGCGGCGCGGCCATGATTCACCTCCATGTGCGTGGCGCCGATGGCGGACACACGCTCGATGTAGGCGCCTATCGCGCCGCCATCGCGGCCATCCGCGCTTCGATCGGCGAGCGCCTCGTCATTCAGGCGACGAGCGAGGCGGTCGGCATCTACGATCGCCACCAGCAGATGGCGATGGTGCGCGAGCTGCGCCCGGAAGCGGTCTCGATCGCGATTCGGGAGATCGTGCCGGATGCGGCCTCCGAACGCGACGCAGCCGAGTTCTTTGCCTTCCTGGCCCGCGAGCGCGTGCAGCCGCAGTTCATCCTCTATTCCGATGCGGATCTGGCGCGGCTGCGCGATCTCCGCCAAAGGGGCGTCGTCCCGTTTGCGCGCCCCTTCGTCCTCTTCGTGCTGGGCCGCTACAGCCCTGGCCAGCGCTCGGAGCCTGCCGATCTGCTGGCGTTTCTCGCGCCCTTTCCGGACGATCTGCACTGGTCGGTTTGCGCCTTTGGTGCGCGCGAGAATGCCTGCGCCCTCGCGGCCGCGGCATTCGGCGGCCATGCGCGGGTCGGCTTCGAGAACAATCTTTTCTTGGCCGATGGGAGAATTGCGGCCGATAATGCCGACCTGGTCCGTCAGGTGGCGGCAGGTGCGCGAATGCTCGGCCGGCCACTTGCCAGTGCCGACGAGACGCGCGGCATCCTGGCTTGAGGGTGCCGCAATTCAGGTGCGTGCGCACCGCAAGAACCAGAACAGAGGAGGAAAAAACATGAACAGGATCCTCACCAGCGGCCTGGCCATCGGCCTGGCACTCGGCGGCTTTGCTCTCGCGGGCGGCAAGGTGGAGGCACAGCAGCGCTTCATCACCATCGGAACCGGTGGCGTTACCGGCGTCTATTATGCGGCCGGCGGCGCCATTTGCCGCCAGCTCAACAAGGACCGCAAGACGCATGGCATCCGCTGCTCGGTCGAATCGACGGGCGGATCGGTCTTCAACATCAATACCATCCGGGCCGGCGAGCTCGATCTCGGCATGGCGCAGTCCGATGCGCAGTATTTCGCGCTCAAAGGCGAGAAGGCATTCAAGGATGGCGGGCCCTTTGCCGAGTTGCGCGCCGTCTTCTCGGTCCATCCCGAGCCCTTCACCGTGGTGGCGCGCAAGGAAGCGAACATCACGAAGTTCGAGGACTTCAAGGGCAAGCGGTTCAATATCGGCAATCCCGGATCGGGCACGCTGCTCGCCATGCAGGAGCTGCTGGATACGCTTGGCTGGAAGACCGGCGACTTCTCGCTCGCATCGGAACTGAAGGCGGACGAGCACGGGCCGGCGCTCTGCGACAACAAGATCGACGGGTTCTTTTACGGCGTCGGACATCCCTCGGCCAACATTCAGGACCCGGTGACCGCCTGTGGCGCCAAGCTGGTGCCGATCACCGGCCCGGCCATCGACGGGCTGGTGGCGAAGAATCCCTACTATGCCAAGGTCAGCATTCCCGGCGGTCTCTACACCGGCAATCCCAATCCGACGCCGACCTATGGCGTGCTGGCCACGCTCGTGACCTCGACCCGTGCACCCGACGAAGTGATCTACCGGGTGGTCAAGGCGGTGTTCGACAATTTCGACGAGTTCAAGCGCCTGCATCCGGCGTTCGGCGCGCTGAACGAGAAGGAGATGATCAAGAACGGCCCGTCGGCGCCGCTGCATCCGGGCGCCGTCCGCTACTACAAGGAAAAGGGCTGGATGTAACCACGATCCGGGGGCGGCGCGCTTAGCGTCGCCCCGAGCGGTGGCTGCGCCATGGCGCGGGAGCACGACGCGGGGGAAAGGGGCGGACCGGCGGAGCTGGAGCGCCTTGTCGCCGAATCGGATCTGGGCGGGCGAAGGCCGGGCGGCCTCGTCGCGCTCCTGCTGTCCGCGCTCGCCATCACCTGGGCCCTGTTTCAGCTCTGGTATGCCTCGCCACTGCCCTTCGCGTTCAATTTCTTCATCCTGAACGACACGGAAGCGCGGGCCATCCACCTCGCCTTCGCCGTGTCGCTGGCCTTCCTGGCCTTTCCCGCCGGCAGACGGGCGCCGCGCGGCTACGTACCGCTTTATGACTGGATCCTCGCCATCGCCGGAGCGGCGGCGGCGAGCTATCTCTTCGTCTTCTATCGCGAGCTGGCAACCCGGCCAGGACTGCCCAGCACGCTGGATCTGGTCGGCGCCGCGGTCGGGCTCGTGCTGCTGCTCGAGGCGGCGCGTCGCACCGTCGGGCCGGCGCTGGTGGCCATCGCCTGCCTGTTCATGACCTATATCTTTGTCGGCCCCCACCTGCCGGAAATGATCGCGCACAAGGGCGCCTCCTTCAGTCGCGCCATGTCGCAGCTCTGGCTGACGACCGAGGGCGTGTTCGGCGTCGCGCTCGGCGTCTCGACGAGCTTCGTTTTTCTTTTCGTGCTGTTCGGCTCGCTTCTGGATCGGGCAGGCGCAGGCAACTACTTCATAAAACTCTCCTTCGCCGCACTCGGTCACCTGCGCGGCGGGCCGGCGAAAGCGGCGGTGGTGTCCTCGGGCATGACCGGCATCATCTCCGGTTCCTCCATCGCCAACGTGGTGACGACCGGGACCTTCACCATCCCGCTGATGAAGCGCGTCGGCTATCCTGGGTACAAGGCAGGCGCGATCGAGACCGCCGCTTCCGTCAATGGCCAGATCATGCCGCCGGTGATGGGCGCGGCGGCCTTCCTGATCGCGGAATATGTGGGCATTCCCTATGCGCAGGTGGTCAAGCATGCCTTCCTGCCGGCGATCATCACCTATATCGCGCTGTTCTACGTGGTCGATCTGGAGGCGGTGAAGCTCGGCCTGACGGGCCTGCGCCGCGACCGGCAGGCGCGCTTCTCGGCCCTCGTCTTTTCCGTCGCCTCGACCATGGCCGGAATCGTCCTGCTCTCTGCCGGCGTCTACTGGGGCATCGGCTGGCTCAAGACACTGCTGGGCGGGGCCGCCATCTGGGTGGTGTCCGCGATCGTGCTGGCGATCTATATCGGCCTCATCGCCAATCGCGCGCGGCATCCCGATCTGGAGCCAGACGACCCCGATGGCGAGCTGAAGCTGCCCGAGTTTAATGCGGTGGCGCGCACGGGGCTGCATTACCTGCTGCCGGTGGTGCTGCTGATCTGGTGCCTGATGGTCGAACATCTCTCGCCCGGCCTCTCGGCTTTCTGGGCGACGATGTTCATGATCTTCGTGCTGGTGACCCAGCGTCCGCTCACCGCGGCGTTCCGGCGCGCCGGCGGCGTGGCGGTGGAGTTGCGGGCCGGCTTCGCCGATCTGCGGCAGGGTCTCGAGGCGGGCGCACGCAACATGATCGGCGTCGGCATCGCGACCGCCACCGCCGGTGTCGTGGTCGGGACCGTCACCTTGACCGGCATCGGCCTGATCATGACCGAGGTGGTCGATTTCCTGTCGGCCGGCAACATCTTCCTCATGCTGATCCTGACGGCGGCGATCTGCATCATCCTCGGCATGGGTATGCCGACGACGGCGAGCTATGTCGTGGTCGCGACCCTGATGGCGCCCGTGGTGGTGGAACTGGCCGGCCAGCATGATCTGGCCGTGCCGCTGATCGCGGTGCATCTCTTCGTCTTTTATTTCGGGCTGATGGCGGACGTGACGCCGCCGGTCGGGCTCGCCTCCTACGCCGCCTCGGCGATCGCGCGCGCCGATCCCATCCGCACCGGCTTCCAGTCCTTCCGCTACGAGATCCGCACCGGTCTGCTGCCCTTCATCTTCATCTTCAACAACGAACTGCTGCTGATCGACGTGGCGAGCATCTGGCATGCGGCACTGGTGGCGCTGGCTTCGCTCGCCGCCATGCTGCTCTTCGTCGCGGCGACGCAGGGCCACTTCCTGGTGAAGAGCCGCTGGTACGAGACGGCGGCGCTGCTGCTCGTCTGCTTCACGCTGTTCCGTCCCGGCTTCTGGATGGACATGATCCAGCCTCCCTACGAAGAACGGCCGGCGTCGGAGGTCTATGCGATCGCCGAGGCGCAGCCGGCGAACGGCTTCATCCGGTTGCGGGCGAGCGGCGAGACGCTGCGCGGCGAGGAAGTCACCAAGACGATCAAGCTGCCGCTGGCCGCACCCGGCGCGGGCAAGGCGCGCATCGAAAGCACGGGCGTGGTGTTGGGCGAGGAGGGTGGCGTACCGGTGGTCGAGGACATCCGCTTTCGTTCGGTTGCGCAGCGCCTCGGCCTCGATCTCGATTGGCGCATAGAGGCGGTTGAAGTGCCGACGGAGCGCCTGTCGAAGCACTGGATGTTCCTGCCGGCGTTGGCATTGGCGACGATCGTGCTACTCTTGCAGCACCGTCGGCGCAAGGCGGCGGCAGCGTCAGTCTGAGGGCATCTCATGTATCAGGGGCTGAATTTCGAGGCGGTAAGCCTGCCGCCCGGGGCGGAGGCGTTTCGCGCCGAGGTCAAGTCGTTCATCCATGAGCATCTGGCCGGCATGAAGCCGGTGGCGCGCGCCGATTCCTGGAACGGCTTCAGCGCCGAGTTCAGCCGGAAGCTCGGTGCGCGCGGCTGGATCGGCATGACCTGGCCGAAGAAGTATGGCGGGGCGGAACGCAGCGCGCTCGAGCGCTACGTATTGCTCGAGGAACTGCTCGCCGCCGGCGCACCGGTGGGCGCGCACTGGATCGCCGACCGGCAGAGCGGGCCGCTGCTGCTGCGCTTCGGCACCGAGGCCCAGCGCGCGGAGTTCCTGCCGCGCATCGCGCGCGGCGAACTCTACATGTGCATCGGCATGAGCGAGCCCGATTCCGGTTCGGATCTGGCCGCGGTGCGCACGCGCGCGGTCAGGAGCAACGAGGGCTGGCGCGTCAATGGCCGCAAGCTCTGGACCTCCTATGCCCATCGCTGCCACGGCATGATCCTGTTCTGCCGCACGGGCGCCAAGGAAGAGGACCGGCATGGCGGCATGAGCCAGTTCCTCGTCGATCTCGACTGGCCGGGCATCACCATTCGCCCGATCCTCAACATCGCCGGCGAGCATCATTTCAACGAGATCATCTTCGAGGACGTGCTCGTCCCCTTCGACCGGCTGGTCGGGCAGGAGGGGCAGGGCTGGGCGCAGGTGATGAACGAACTGGCCTTCGAGCGGTCCGGGCCCGAGCGGTTCCTGTCCGCCTTCGCGCTGTTCCAGGAACTGGTGCGCGCGCTGGGACCCGAGCCCGGCGAACGGGCGGAGGCGGCGATCGGCCGCCTGGTGGCCCATCTCGCCACCTTGCGGCGCATGTCGATCTCGGTCGCGGGTCAGCTCCAGGCCGGCCGCACGCCCGATGTCGAGGCGGCGCTGGTCAAGGATCTCGGCACCGGTTTCGAGCAGGAATTGCCCGAGGTCGCGCGGCTGCTGCTGGAGAGCGAACCCTTTGCCGGCTCGGCGGACGGCTTCGCCGCCGCGCTGGCGCAGACGATGTATTACGCACCCTCCTTCACCCTGCGCGGGGGCACGCGCGAGATCCTGCGCGGCATCATCGCGCGCGGGCTGGGACTGAGATGAGCGAGGATCGCACCATGCTGTTCGATGCCGCCTGCCGCCTGTTCGAGGAGGGCGCGGGCAAGGAATGCCGCCTTGCCGCCGAGCAGGGCGAATTTCCCGAGGCGCTGTGGGTGAAGCTCGCCGATGCCGGCTTCCTGCATCCGAGCGTGCCCGAGGAACTGGGCGGGGTCGGTGGCGATGCGCTCGATGAGTTCGCGATCCTGCGCGCCGCCGGGCGGCATGCGGTGCCGGGGCCGCTCGCCGACACGATGCTGGCCGGCTGGCTCGCCGCCGCCTGCGGCGTGAAGGTGCCGGAAGGCCCGCTGGCGGTGGCGCCGGTGAATTTCACCGACCGGCTGCGCCTGCACAAGGCGGCGGGCAACTACAAGCTCGAGGGCGAGGCGCGTCGCGTGGCCTGGGCGTCGGCGGCGCGTGAGGTGCTGCTGGTGGCGGAAACCGGCGATGGCGGGTCCGCTCTGGTCCGGCTGGAACCAGGCGGCATTCGCCGGGCGCGGGAAGCGAACATGGCCGGCGAGCCGCGCGAGACGCTGGCCTTCCGCAACTTCTCGCTCGGCGCTTCGCTGGTGACGAAGGTCGAGGTGGCGGACCTTCGCGAGCGGCTCCTCCAACGGGGAGCCGCGATGCGGGCGGCGCTCATGGCCGGCGCGCTGGAAGGCGTGCTGGCGCGCGCCGTCACCTATGCGGGCGAGCGCGTGCAGTTCGGCCGCGCCATCGGCAAGTTCCAGGCGGTGCAGCAGGAACTGGCCAAGCTCGCCGGGCAGACGGCGGCGGCGCTGACGGCGGCGGAAGGCGCCTATGGCGCCATTTCGCGGGGCGGGGATTCGCTGGCCGCCATCGCCGTGGCCAAGGCGCGCGTCGGCGAGGCGGCGGGCATCGGTGCCGCGATCGGCCACCAGGTGCATGGCGCGATGGGCTTTACGCACGAGCACGACCTGCATTTCCTCACCCGCCGGCTCTGGTCCTGGCGGGACGAGTTCGGCAACGAGGCGCGCTGGCAGATCGTGCTGGGACGCGCCGCGGCGCGGGCCGGCGGCGAGGGCCTCTGGCCGATGGTGAGCGCGATCTGACCTGAAGTCAGATGATGCTCCAGGACCCGTCCGGGTTCTGGCAGGCGGTGCCGGTGCCGGTCTCGCTCTGGCCGCTGTTGGTGCGCACGCTGGTCTGGAAATCCTTGCATACGCGCCCGGCCTGGCTGCGCTCGGCGGTGGTGGTGACCGCGCCGCTGTTGCCGCTGTTCGGATTGGACCAGGTCTGGGTCGTGCCGACCGGGGCGCTCATGGCCCGCTCGGCCGCCGCCGCAGCCTCGCGCCGGTCGGCCTCGTCGAGCTGCTGGCCGATCACGTTGCCAAGCAGGCCGCCGGCGACGCCGCCGATCACCGCGCCCCAGGCGGAGCGACCGCCGATGAAGTAGCCCGCCGCCGCTCCCGCCGCGGCTCCGCCCACGGTGCCGACCGTCTGTTTGGTGCCCATGCCGCTGCTGCCATCGGCGGCGCAGCCGGCGAGCAGGCCGAGGGACAGGGCGGCGATGGTGGCGCTGGCGGCGATCCGCATGATGGTCTCTCCCCCTTCTGATCCGGTTTCCAATAAATCTATCTATTGCCAGGAAAGCGGCAAGGCCAAGGCGGAGGGACGGCAATCCCATGTCCGGGCGAAGCATTGACGGGCTTGCGCTCCGCGCGCTAGAAGGGCTCCGGCCCGATCCGGCCCCGTAGCTCAGCAGGACAGAGCAGCGGTTTCCTAAACCGTTGGTCGGAGGTTCGAGTCCTCCCGGGGTCGCCAATCCATAGTTTACTGTCAATAGAATCAACAGGTTACATAGGAAATTGGCAACCCGGATTCACGGGTTGCCAATTCGGGTTCGCGATCTGGTCTTGGCTATCGCCTGTTCGGCAAGCCTGCGCCGATCGGCGGCGCGGGTATATCTCTCGATCTCGCCCAGGGTGCGGTGGCCGGTCACGGCCATGATCTCGTGCACGCTGGCGCCGGCCTCCGCCAGCCGGCGCGCCGCCGCCTTGCGCAGCCCGTGCGCGCCGCGACGCGCCGGCAGGCCGGCTTCGTCGCACCATTCGCGGAAGCGGGCGCCGAACCCGGCCGCAGTGTAGGGCCGGCCATATTCGGTGACGAGCAGCGTGAGGTTCTCACCCGGCATCGCATCGATCGCCGCGGCGAGCTCTGCCGGACGGGGATCTCATCCTGAAACGATCTAGGCTGGTGCCCCTCACAGGCACGTAAGACAAAGAATCTACGCTCTTCTCGAATGCAATTATTAGTGGTATTGCATGACAGGGTGCGTTTTTGCGGCAAGGCCTTCAGGCGATCTCGGCTGCTCGCCTGTTGTTGTACTCGGGGGCGGGGGGAATGGCGCTTGGACTCAGAAACATCGTCTCGATTTTTGTCGTCATCTTTCTGGTCGGCTGCCAACGACCGGAGGAGCCTTACATCGGGAGTGGCCCAGTCACACTCTCTCCTTCGGTAGAAGTACATTTCAGAGAGCGATACCTGAAGGACCCCGAGCCTCGTTACTTCATGATCTCAAGAGACGGTCAACGCAGCCTCATGTTCTATTGCAGAAGCGGGTACTGCGAGAGTGGCACAGTCGTTGAGATGATGAACCAGTGCCATGCGCGGCTGCCGGATTGTCATATTTACGCAGTTGGAAGACAGGTGGTCTGGAAGTTCGAGCAAGCAGCGACAAGTTCCGCAGCTCGGCTGCCCGGTCAAGTTATTCCACGATCCGAGCCTATCGGGGCGCAATCAGTGGGTGGAGTGAGGCGGCCGATCGCTGTAGTTTGGGAGGGCTATCATCATCCGCTTGCAGGTGAAATCGAGTACTCCGAAACTGACGGTCGCGGAAGTTTTTCGGCGCGCCTCCCGGAGAATGAGGGCGCATGCCGAGGGAGCTACTTAATGGCCAGCCCCAGCCAGGGTACATGGTCGGTTGCGTGCGCCAACGGAATTGCCGCAAGTGGTACCCTGAGGGCTCAAGGTTCCGGCCTTGGAAGCGTGGGGGAAGGTACAGATTCCCGCGGGCGCACAATCCGATTCACTGTTGGTGGGCGATAGTCAGTTCCATCGATATCGCCAGGAGTGGCGAGAGGGAAGCAGTCGATGTCGAAATGGCCGAGAACGGTTATCGTGCTTCTGACATGTCTGACGCTGGCGGCATGTTCAAGTGGCAACGCTGAAGTACTCCCTGTCGCAAGTGTCGATCACAATGTGGCTGTGACGAATACAGCTACGTTCGAAGACGGCGAAGTCGCGCCTTCAGCGTCGTCGTCTGACAGCGCAATGTTCTGGAAGGGTGTCGGCGCTTTTCTGGCCGTTATGGGGCAGGCAGCGCTAGATGTCGGGCTGCACCTCCTTCTCTGGCACTAAGCAGGCAGGACAAAGGCCCGCAAGGCCCAGGCGACTCGTGGATCGAGTATGCAGGTTCGATCTGCTCACCACCGCGCCCGCGCGGTCATGGTGGGCAAGCCGTCTTCCTTCTCCACCGCGAGTTCGAGGCCGCCTTCGGCCGGCCGCGCGGCGAGGAAGAAGGCTTCCTCCCGATAGAGCGGCCGCAGGCCGCGGATCTCGTAGCCGGCGGGCAGGCGGCCCCGCTCGGCCACCGCGCGGCGCAACATCAGCGTTGCCTGCAGCGGCCCATGCACGACAAGGTCGGGGTGGCCCTCCGTCCGCGCATGGTCGCGGTCGTAATGGATGCGGTGGCCATTGAAGGTGAGGGCGGAGAAGCGGAACAGGTCGACGCTGCCGCAGCGAAACGGGCCGCTGCGGGAGCCTGCCGGTGGTGCCTGCGTCGAATCGGCCTTCGCCGCTTCCACCTTCGGCGAGGGCCCGCGAAAGACGATGCCCTGTTCCTCGGTCAGGGCCAGCCCGCGCGCCGTGACGAAACGGTGCGCGACGGTGACGAAGCAGAGCGGGCCGGAGCGGCCCTGCTTTCCCTCGATCTTCTCGATGCGCGAATGGCGCGTCACTTCATCGCCGATGCGCAGCGGCTGGTGGAAGGCAAGCCGGCTGCCCGACCACATGCGGAAGGGCAGCGGCACCGGCGGCACGAAGCCGCCACGGCGCGGATGTCCGTCGATGCCGGTCTCGGGCGTCGGCACCACCTGCGGCGAGAGGCACCAGTGAATGCCCGGCGGCGCCTCGCCCTCGCCCAGGTCGCAGGGCTGGAAATGGGCGAGCGTGGCGAGGTGGCGGCGCACCAGCTCCGGCGTGATCAGGTCCAGCGCGCTGCTCTCCCGGCCGATCCAGGTCCGGAGCGCGGCGATATCGAGCGTGTCTGTCTCCATGCCGGCCGTTCTCAATAGGAGCGCGGCAGGCCCAGCACATGCTCGGCCAGATAGCTCAGGATCAGGTTGGTGGAAATCGGCGCCACCTGGTAAAGGCGGGTCTCGCGGAATTTCCGCTCGACGTCATATTCCTCGGCGAAGCCGAAACCGCCATGGGTCTGCAGGCAGGCCTCCGCCGCTTCCCAGGAGGCATCGGCCGCCAGCAGCTTTGCCATGTTGGCCTCCGCGCCGCAATTGCGTCCCGCCTCGTAGAGCTGGCAGGCGCGCGCCACCATGAGCTGCGCCGCGCACATCCGCGCATAGGCCTTCGCGATCGGGAACTGCACGCCCTGATTCTGTCCGATCGGGCGGCCAAAGACGATGCGCTCGCGCGCATAGTCCGCAGCCTTGCCGAGGAACCATCTCGCATCGCCGGCGCATTCGGCGGCGATCAGGATGCGTTCGGCGTTCATGCCGGAGAGGATGTAGCGGAAGCCCTTGCCCTCCTCGCCGACCAGGCACGCGGCGGGAATGCGCACATCGTCGAAGAATACCTCGGTGGTCGAATGGTTCATCATGGTCCGGATCGGACGGATGGTGAGGCCGCGCCCCAGCGCCTCGCGCATGTCCAGCAGGAAGACCGAAAGGCCATCGGTGCGCTTCGCCGCCCGCTCCTTCGGCGTGGTGCGCGCCAGCAGCAGCATGAGGTCGGAATGTTCGGCGCGCGAGGTCCAGACCTTCTGCCCGTTGACCACGTATTCATCGCCCCGGCGTTCGGCGAAGGTGCGGATCGAGGATGTGTCCGTGCCGCTGCCGGGCTCGGTGACGCCGAAGGCCTGCAGCCGAAGCGCGCCGCTGGCGATGCCCGGCAGCCAGGCCCGCTTCTGTTCCTCGCTGCCATGGCGCAGCAGCGTTCCCATGATGTACATCTGCGCGTGACAGGCCGCGCCATTGCCGCCCGAGGCGTGTATCTCCTCGAGTATCGCCGCGGCAGCGGAAAGCGGCAGGCCGGAGCCGCCGAACTCCTCCGGGATCAGTGCGCCGAGAAAACCTGCCTCGGTAACGGCCTTGACGAATTCCGCCGGATAGCGGCCATCGCGATCGCAACCGCGCCAGTATTCGCCGGGGAAGGCAGCGCAGACCCGGCGCACGCTCTCGCGGATCTCTGCATGATCTTCGGGCTCGAGACTCATCTTGCGGCAGGCTCCCGAAAAAGGCCGATGGCTGGACGCAGTCGTTTGCGCGCGCGGGAGTGTAGCGAGAGACGGCGCGCCGCCCAAGCGGCGCGAAACGGACGGGAGGGCGAGCGAGGCATTCCGGCCAGTGTTGCCGTTCCACGAACGCAGCGGACAAGAATTGATACTTGTCAGAACTCTTCGTCACCCATACCAATCTTGAAGGCGACGCCGTGACCGTCGTGTCTGGCGGAACGTTCCGGGGGCGTGCTGAACGGATCGTCATGCTGCGGATACCGCAGGTTGCATCCGGTTCACGAGCGGCATTCTCCCGATCTTCGCGTGGACACCGGGCGGCGGGCCGGACGCATGGCCCGGTACGCCGCCGGATGGTGCGGCCGCGCCATCCGCGAAGCCGGGCCTCCCGCGAGGAGGCGCGCCGGCGGACCGGGCGCAACTGCTGATCGAGACGATTTTTCGCCCCGCAACGGAAACTGTCAGACGAGGTCCCACAATGTTCCTGAAAAAACTCTCCATTGTCGCGGCGCTGGCCGCCGCGACCGGCCTGCAGGCGGCAAGCGCCCTCGCGGCCGACCCCGTCACGCTCCGCTTCGCGATGATCACCGCCGAGTCCTTCCCCTACATGGACGGGGCCCGCAAGTTCAAGGAACTGGTCGAGGCGCGCTCGAAGGGCGACATCAAGGTGCTGCTCTATCCGGGCGGCCAGCTCGGCAACGAGCGGCAGATCAACGAGGCGATCCTCGAAGGCTCGATCCAGATCGGCGTCGGCGCCGGCGCCATGGCCAACCTGGCGCCGATCTACAACATCGTCCAGGTGCCGTTCCTGATCCAGGGACAGCGGCATATGGCGGCGATCGCCGATGGTCCGATCGGCGAGAAGCTGGCGAAGAAGATCGAGGAGCAGGCGGGCTTCCGCGTGCTGGCCTGGTTCTCCACCGGCGACAGCCCGATCGAGACGGTGAAGAAGCCCGTCCGCTCGCCGGCCGACCTGGCGGGCGTGAAGATCCGCGTCATCGAGACGCCGGTCCTGGTCGATGCGATGCGGGCGCTGGGCGCCAATCCGACGCCGATGGCCTACACGGAAGTCTATACCGGCCTCAAGCAGGGCGTCATCGAAGGCGCGCATCTGGACGTGCTGTCGGTCGATACTCTGAAGATCGCCGAGGTGGCGAAATACATGACCGACTGGGAGCAGATCACTTTCGTCTCCGAGCCGCGGCCGGTGATCATGAGTGCCAAGTACTTCACCAGCCTCTCGCCCGAGCGCCAGAAGCTGATCCGCGACGCGATGCAGGAAGCGGCGAAGCACGAGCGCCAGGTCTTCCTCGACAAGATGACCTCGATCCGCAAGAAGCTGGTCGAGCAGGGCGTCACCATTACCAAGGTCGATGCCGACGCCTTCGTCGAAAAGGTGCGGCCGGTCTGGCAGAAGTATGCCGAGCAGCTCAAGGCAGAGGACCTGCTCAAGGAAATCATCGCGCTTCGCAAGTAGTCGCCGATCCATCAACCGGGACGGATCGCCAGTCGTGACAAGGCTGCTCGATGTTCTCTTCGACCGGCTGGCGATCTTCCTGACCGCCACTGCCCTGACTATCGCCCTGGTGGCGATGGCGGGGCAGGTTTTCTTCCGTTACTTCGTCGGTGCGAGCCTGATCTGGGCCGAGGAGGTGGCACGCTACGCGCTGGTATGGAGCACCATGACCGGCACCGCCGTTGCCTACCGGCGCGGCGGACATGTTGCCATCACCGATCTCGTGGCGCGGTTGCCCAGGCCGGGGCAGGCGTTGCTGCGGCGTCTGGTGCACCTGCTCGTGCTCGGCTTCGCCGTGATACTCGCCTGGCAGGGCTGGGCGCTCGCCATGCGCAACTTCGCGCGACATCAGCTCTCGCCCGCGCTCCAGGTGGATATTGCCTGGATCTATCTCGCAATTCCATTCGGCGCCGTCCTGATCGTGGTCGCCGCACTGGAGGCGCTCCTGCGGGGCGAAGGCGCGACGCGCGGGAGCGGTGCGCCTTGACCGCGCTCGTCGCCTGGTTCATCGGCCTGATGGCGATCGGCGTGCCGGTTGCCTTCGTGCTGGGCATCGCCACCACCGTTTATCTGCTCACAGCCGAGGCGGTGCCGCTGTCGATGATCCCGCAGCGGTTCTTTGCGGGACTCGACCAGTTCGTGCTGATGAGCATTCCCTTCTTCATCCTTTCCGGCGCGCTGATGAACGAGGCGCAGCTCACCAACCGCCTGATCCAGTTCGCCAACCATCTGGTCGGGCGCTGGCGCGGCGGGCTGGCGCAGGTCAATGTCGTCTCGAGCATGTTCTTCGGCGGCATCACCGGCGCGGCGACGGCGGACGTGGCGGCACTCGGGCCGATCCTCATTCCCGCCATGGAGAAGCAGGGCTACCGGCGCGAATTCGCCACCGCCGTGACGGTGGCGAGCTCCATCTGCGGGCCGCTCATTCCGCCCAGCATTCCCATGCTGGTCTATGGCATCTCCTCCGGCGCGTCGATCGGCGCGCTGTTTCTCGCCGGCGTCATGCCCGGCATCGCCGTCGGCCTCACCATGCTGGCGCTCAACCGCTATCTGCTCCGCCGGATGCCGGTGAGCGAGGCAGGCGCCGACGACATCACCTGGGCCCGGCGCGGGCGCGAGTTCTTCGCCAGCCTGCGCATCGCGCTGGTCGCACTGCTGATGCCGGTCATCATCGTCGGCGGCGTGGTGGGCGGCGTGGTGACGCCGACCGAATCCGCGGTCGTGGCCGTGATCTATGCCATGCTGGTCGGGCTCGGCATGCGGACGCTCAAGCTGCGCGTGCTGTGGCGCTGCATCGTCGCGGCCGCCATCATGTCGGCGACGATCATGCTCATTGTGGCCGCCGCGAACCTGCTCGGCTGGGTTCTGGCCTTCGAGCGGATCCCGCAGGCAGTGGCGGACGGATTCCTCTCGCTGACCGACCAGGCCTGGGTCTTCCTGCTGTTGGTCATAATCCTGCTGCTCATCGTCGGGCTCTTTCTCGAGACCTCCGGGGCCATCATCATCCTGACGCCGGTCCTGCTCCCGGCGGCGGAGGCCTACGGCTTCGACCCGGTGCATTTCGGCGTGGTGATGGTATTCGGTCTGGTGATCGGACTGATCACGCCGCCGGTCGGCCTTTGCCTTTTCGTCGGCTGCAGCGTCGGCAATGTCTCGATCGAGCGCCTGACGCGCGCGACCATGCCGTTCCTGCTGCTGCTGATCGCGCTGTTCCTTTTCTTCGCTTTCGTGCCGGCTGCCTCGCTCTGGCTGCCGACGCTGCTGATGTGAGGGGTATTCGCCGGGAAGTGCATTGACCGGAGCTGCATGCAGTGTTTTACTGAAAACACTGAAATTTAATCCGGTCGCTCGGGAGGCTTGCTGACTTGTACACGATAGCGGTCGATATCGGCGGAACCTTCACGGACGTCATCGCCATCGACGGGCGCGACGGTCGCGCCCATATGGGCAAGGCGCTGACCACGCCTGCGGATCTCCAGCAGGGGGTCATGGACGGGCTCGCCAATGCGGCGGAGGGCATCGGTATCGGCATCGGCGAACTGCTTTCCTCGGCCGGGCGCATGGTGCATGCGACGACGCAGTCGAGCAATGCGGTCTTCGCCTTCGCCGGCGCGCGCACCGCCGTGCTGACCACGCGCGGGTTCGGCGACACCTTGACCATCATGCGCGCTACGGGACGCGTGGCCGGCCTGAGCGTGTTCGAGCGCCATCACTACAGGGCCACCGCGAAGCCGCGCATGCTGGTGGACGAACGCGACATCTTCGAAGTGACGGAGCGGGTCGATGCCGATGGCGACGTAGTGACGCCGCTCGACGAGGCGCAGGTGCGCGCCATCGCCGGCGAACTGCAAGCCCGCGGATACCGGGCCGTGGCCGTCGCCTATCTCTTCTCGCACCAGAACCCCGCGCATGAACGTCGGACGGCGGAAATCCTGCGCGAGGCGGCGCCGGAACTCTATGTCTCGGCCTCCGCCGACATCGCGCCGGTGATGGGCGAGTACGAGCGAAGCGCCACCGCGCTCTTCAATGCCTATGTCGGTCCGGTGATCGACAGCTATCTGGCGCGGCTGGAGCGGACGCTGGCCGACGCCGGACTGAAACAGAAACTCCTGATCGTGCAGGCCAATGGCGGCCTTGCCACCGTGGCGCAGACGGTACCGATCTATACCATCGAATCCGGGCCGGCGGCCGGCGTGGTCGGCGCCTGCCACATGGCGGAGCGCCTCGGCTTCCCCAACGTGATCGCGACCGATGTGGGCGGGACTACCTTCAAGGTGGCGGTCATCGAAGGCGGAAAGTGGAACTACAGCACGCAGACCGTGCTGAACCAGTACCAGCTCCGCCTGCCGATGATCGACCTGGCCTCGATCGGCTCGGGCGGCGGCTCGATCGCCTGGGTGGATGGCGGCCGGCTGCGCATCGGACCGCAGAGCGCTTCGTCCGACCCGGGACCCGCCTGCTACGGACTGGGCGGCCGGGAGCCGACGGTGACCGATGCCGACGTGGTGCTGGGTTACATCTCGCCCGGGCATTTCCTCGGCGGACGCATGAAACTGCATTACGACCGCGCGGTCGAGGCGATCAGGGAACGTATCGCCGATCCGCTCTTCGGCGGCGACGTGATCGCGGCGGCGGCCGGCATCCGCAAGGTGGTCGACAGCCAGATGGCCGACCTGATCCGCAAGTCGACACTGGAGCGCGGCTACGACCCGCGCGAGTTCGTGATGATGGCCTATGGCGGCGCGGGCCCGGTCCATGCGGCCTCCTATGCCGTCGAGGCGGGCGCGCGCAAGCTGATCGTGCCCTATTTTGCCACTGTGCATTCGGCCTATGGTGCGGCGCTTTCGGACATCCGCTTCAGCCTGCAGTTCTCGGAGCCCATCGTGCTGCCGAACGCACCGGAGCGCATCGAGGCGATCTTCGCCGCCATGGAAGCGCAAGGAGCAGAAGCCCTTGCCCGCGCCGACGTGCCGGAAGCCCGGCGCGGCTTCCGCCGCTGGGTCGAGGCGCGCTATCGCCGTCAGGTGCATCAGCTCCGCATTCCGGCACCGCCACGCATCGACGCGGCGGCGCTGCCGGAGCTGGCGCGCGCCTTCGAGCAGGAGTACGAACGGCTTTTCGGACCGGGATCCGGCCTCTCCGATGCCGGGGTCGAGCTGATCAATTATGGCGTCGATGCCATCGGCAGCGTCGACAAGGCGCCATGGAACCGCGCGCCATCCGGGACTGCGGCGAAGCCGGCGGGTTCGCGCAAGACCTATTGCCCGCGCCGGCAGGCCATGATCGACACGCCGATCCATGACGGCCCTTCTCTCCCGCCGGGCACGCGGATCGAGGGGCCGGCGGTGATCGAGCATCCGGGCACGACCATCGTCGTCCTGGCGGGTCAGACCGCGACCATCGATCCCTATCTTCACACCCACATCGCGACCGGGATCGGGGAGAACTGACATGCAGATGAGCGAGATCCGGCCGGAAATCGACCCCGTCACGTTCGAGGTGCTGAACCATCGCCTGCTCAGCATCACGGAAGAGATGGGCATCCAGTACATGCGCTGCTCAGGCTCCAACGTGCTGATCACCGGAAACGATGCCGCGACGGCAATCATGCAGCCGGACGGAGCGCTGGTTTCGGTCGGGCCCTATATCGTGACCCAGGGCAACGTGCTGCCGCTCATCGTCGAGAGCACCATGCGGCTCAGCGGCGACGTGGGCATCCGGGATGGCGACATCTTCATATGCAACGACCCCTATCTCGGCGCCATCCATCATCCGGACTTCGCGACGGTGGCGCCGATCTACTGGAAGGGCGAGCTGATCGGCTGGATCGGCGCCTCCGGCCATCAGCTCGATACCGGAGGCATGGATCCGGGCGGCTTCTCGATCAAGGCGGTCGACGTGCACCAGGAAGGCCTGCGCATGCCGCCGGTCAAGCTGGTGGATGGCGGCGTCATGCGCGAGGACGTGCTGCGCTGGATCATGAACCAGGTGCGCGATCCGCTGGTCGGGCTCGACGTGAAGGGCCAGGTGGCGGCACTGAATACCGGACGCCGGCGCATCCTCGAACTGATCGAAACCTGGGGCGTGGCCACGGTGAAGGCCGTGATGGCGCGCTCGATCGAGCATGCCCGGGACAAGCTGCGCCAGCGCCTCGCCGAACTGCCCGACGGCGTCTGGCGCGACGTGCAGTACATCGACCATGACGGCCATCAGCCGCTGATCTACCAGATCGTCTGCACCATGACCAAGCAGGGCGACCGGCTGACCTTCGACTTCGAGGGCACCAGCGACAATGCGCGCGGCCTGATCAACGCCACCTTCTCCGGCCTGCAGGCTGCTGTCCTGTCCGCGGTCTACATCAATCTCTGCTGGGACATTCCCTGGAACCGCGGCGTGCGCGACTGCATCGAGCTGCGCAGCCGGGTCGGCACGGTCAACAACTGCGCCTATCCCGCACCCTGCGCCATGGCGACCATCTCGGCGGTGATCGTCACCATAGATGCCTCCTGGCGCTGCCTGTCGCAGATGCTGCTGGCGGAGGAGAAGTATCGCGAGCAGGCGATGGCGGTCTGGTCGGGCACGTCGATGGCGCCGATCTTCGCCGGAACCAGCCAGCATGGCTTTCCCTTCGCGGCCACGGAGATGAGCCATTTCGGCGGCGGCGGCGGCGCGCGGACCTACGACGATGGCGTGGACACGGCGGGCATCGTCTTCAACACCACGCCCAACATGCCCAACATCGAGGATCAGGAGTCGGAGTATCCCGTCCTTTACCTGTTCCGCCGCCATCTGCGCGACTCCGGCGGGCCGGGACGCTATCGCGGCGGGCGCTCGGCCGAACTCGCGTATATCGCCCACAAGGCGCCGGACGACCGGCTCGAAGGACTGTTCGCCGGAACCGGCGCGGAGATGCCGAATGCCATCGGCATCGGCGGCGGCATGCCAGGCGCGGCGATCCGCGTGGCGCGCGTGCCGGGAACCGACCTTGCCGAACGGGTGGCGCGCGGCGCGCCGCTTCCGGCCTCGCTGCAGGAGATCGACGGCAAGCTCGAAATCCTCGCTCCGAAGCACACGCGCTCGCCGATCGGTCGTGGCGACGTCTGGTACCATAGCTGGCAGGCGGGTGGGGGTTACGGCGATCCGCTCGACCGCGACCCCGCGCGCGTGGCGCAGGAAGTGGCGCGCCGCGTCGTCTCGCGCGAAGCGGCGCGCGACATCTATGGCGTCGTGACCGACGATGCCGGCGCCTGCGACATCGAGGCGACGAAAGCGCGCCGCGCCGAGATCAGGCGTCAGCGCCTTGATCATGCGACCACGCCGGAGCCGGGCGACGCCGTGATCAGTTTCCGCGGCACGGGACGCAGGAGCATCGGGGATAACCTGATCGTCGATCTGGATGCGGGGCAGGTCGCCTGCGGACAATGCGGGCACGTCCATTGCCGTCCGGAAGACAATCTCCTGCTGTATCTGCGCGAGGTGGATGCGCCACTCGATGCGGCCGGGCCAGTGCGGGGCGAAGACTACGATGTGGGCCGCTTCCGCCTGCGCCAGCTCTGCTGTGGCAATTGTGGCACGCTGATCGACGTGCAGGTCGCACTCGATGGAGCGCCGCGGCCCTATTTCCGCATCGGCAACTGGCCCGAACAGAAGAGCGTTGGATAAGGAGACAGCATGCTGATCCGTTTCACCATCGAAGGGTCGCCCCTGCCGCGCGTGGGCCTGCGGGTTGGCGAGCGTATCCACGACCTGACCGGGCGATACCCGACGATCCAGTCCTTCCTCGCCGCGCATCCCGACGGCTGGGACGACAGCGTCGTCGGCGCGACCGGCGGCGCAGCGCATCCGGCCGGCGCCGTACATCTGCTGCCGCCGGCCGATGACGGGGCAAGCATCTATCTGGTCGGCGCCAACTACAAGAAGCATGCCGAGGAAGCGGGCCTCGACGTGCCGCAGACTCCGGTCATCTTCATGAAGCCCACGACCGCGCTGGTCGGACCGGACGATCCAATTCGCCTGCCGCCGATCTCCTCGGAGATGGACTACGAAGGGGAGCTTGCGGTCGTGATCGGCCGCACGGCGCGCCGGGTCAGCAAGGCGGACGCGCCGCGGCATATCGCCGGCATGACGGTGGTCAATGACGTAACCGCGCGCGACCTGCAATGGGTCAATCTCGGCAAGCACAGAATCGTCGACTGGCTCTCGTCCAAGGCGCTGGACAGTTCTACCCCCATGGGCCCCGGCATCGTCAGCCGGACGAACCTGCCCGATCCGCATCGGCTGCATCTGACCACCGATCTGAACGGCGAACGGATGCAGGATGGCGAGACCTCGCTGATGGTCTTTTCGGTCTGGGACCTGATCGAGTTCCTTTCGGCCCGCGTCACGCTGCGCCCGGGCGATGTGCTTTCGACCGGAACGCCGGTGGGCGTCGGCGGGTTCCGCAAGATCTTCCTCAAGCAAGGAGACGTGGTGCGCGTCGAGATTGCCGGGATCGGCGTGCTGGAGAACCAGGTCGTGCAGGACTGAAGGCAATGGCGGATTTCGCGGGAAAGATCGTACTGGTGACCGGCGGCAGCCGGGGAATCGGCTTCGACCTGGCGCGCGCGTTCCTGGAGGCGGGCGCGCGCGTGGCCATCTCCGGCCGCAGCGAAGCGGGGCTGACGAAAGCGGCCGCCGAGCTTGGCGCGCCGAAATCCGCGCTGCATGTGCTTGCGGCCGACCTTGCCGAGCCGGGCGCTCCCGCGCGCCTCGTGGAGGCCGCCGCCGCTGCTCTCGGCGGTCTCGACATTCTGGTGAACAATGCGGGGCTCGCCGGGCCGACGGATCCCTGGAGCGTGGACGAAGCGGCCTGGGATCAGGTGCAGGCGGTCAATCTGCGCGCGGCCTTCTTCTGCGCGCGCACCGCAGCGGGCGTCATGCGCCAGCGCGCCGGCGGTTCCATCGTCAACATCTCCTCCGTTGCCGGGCAGATTGGCGGCGCCGCGACCGGACCGGCCTATGTCGCCGCCAAGGCGGGGATGATCGGCCTGACCCGGTCGCTGGCGCGCCATCTCGCGCCGTTCGGCATCCGCGTCAACTGCATCGCGCCCGCCGATATCGAGACCGACATGACCGCGGGCTGGCCCGAGGAACTGCGCCAGCGCCTCAAGGCGATGACGCCGCTCGGCCGCTTCGGGAACGTAAGCGAAGTTCGCGGGGCGGCGCTGTTCCTTGCAGGAGAGGATTCATCCTTCGTCACGGGGCAGACGCTGAACGTGAACGGAGGGATTTACATGGGCTGAGGACAGCCGACGCCGCGGGCGACGTCGGAGGGGAGGGCGGCGCAGCCGCCATAACGACGATCAACAGGAAAGAGGTGCTGCCATGTCCAGGAAACGCTTCAGAATGCCCAAGCTTGGTTATGCGTCCGCCATCGCCATAGCCATGGTCGGCCTTGCTTTCGGTCCGGCGAGTGCCGCGGATCCGGTCAAGGTCGGCGCGCTCTATCCGCTGTCCGGACAGGTCGCGAAGTCCGGCGAGGACACGCTGAACGGCATCCGCCTAGCCATCGACATCGTCAACAACCGGCATGCCGATCTGAAGATGCCGTTCGCCGCCGGCGAGGGCCTGCCCGGACTGGGCGGCGCGAAGATCGAGCTGATCGCCGCCGATCATCAGGGATCGCCGGAGATCGGCGCGGCAGAAGCCGAACGGCTGATCGTGCAGCGCAAGGTGGCGGCGCTGATCGGCGCCTTCCACTCTTCGGTCGCCGCCACGTCGAGCCAGGTGGCGGAACGCATGGGCACGCCCTACATCTCCGGCGAATCGGAAGCCTCCACCCTGACCGAACGCGGCTACAAGTGGTTCTTCCGCACGACACCGTCCTCGCGCACCCAGGCGCGCGATTTCTTCACCTTCCTGCGCGACATCAACAAGTCCCAGAATGCCGGCGTCAAGACCATCGCCGTGGTGCACGAGAACACGCTCTGGGGCCAGGAATTCCAGAAGTCGGTCGAGGGCTACTTCAAGGAGTTCAGCGAGTTCAAGCCGGCGATCATGGTCGGCTACCAGCAGGGCACGGCCGATGTGACCAGCGAGGTGCAAAAGCTGATCGCGGCGAAGCCTGACGTGGTCTTCCATGCCTCCTACGACGCCGAGGCCATTCTCTTCGCGCGGACCTACAAGCAGTTCAACTTCAATCCCCGCGCCGTTCTCGCCATCGGTGCCGCCTTCGGCTCGAGCGCCTTCCGCGACGCACTCGGTCCCGACGCCAACTATTTCTTTGTGCGCGAGCACTGGTCGCGCGATCTGGCGAGCCGCAACCCGCTGGTCGGCCAGGTCGGCAAGATGTACCGCGACCGCTATGGCAAGGACATGGATGGCACGCCGGCTCGCGCCTTTACGGCCATGATGGTACTGGCCGACGCCCTGAACCGGGCAGGCTCGACCGAGCCGGAGAAGATCCGCGCCGCGCTCGCGGCGACGAAGATCGCGCCGTCGGACATGATCATGCCCTGGGAAGGCGTGGCATTCGACAAGACCGGACAGAACACGCTGACCCGCGGCATCTTCGTGCAGACGCTCGATGGCGTTCCGAAGATGACCTGGCCGGCCGACCAGGCGGCGGCGAAGCTGGTCTTCCCGCGTCCGGCCTGGCGCTGATGGCATAGTCCGGCTGAAGAAGGGGGGCCCATGTCCGAGCAACTGATCATCCAGCTGATCGTCAGTGGCCTGGGCATGGGCTTCATCTTCGCGCTGATCGCCATCGGGCTCACCCTGATCTACGGGGTGATGAACGTCGTGAACTTTGCCCATGGCGAGTTTCTCATGCTCGGCATGTATGCGAGCTATCTGGCCTACGCCACCTGGGGCGCGGACCCGCTGGTGACCCTGCCCTTCGTGGCGGCGGCGATGTTCCTGTTCGGACTGATGGTCTATTACCTGCTGATCCGCAAGGTCCTGACCGGCAGCATGCAATCGCAGATCTTCGCCACTTTCGGCCTGATGGTTTTCCTGCAGGCGCTCGCCCAGTTCTTCATGGGCGCCGATTACTTTGCGGTGCAGAACAGCTATCTCTCCGGCGTCATCACGCTGGGCGGCGTCATCCTGCCGGTGCCGCAGGTGGCGGCGCTGGTCGGATCATCGCTCGCCACCCTGGTCCTTTACGGTCTGGTATTCCGGACCGGCGTGGGCCGGCAGCTCCGTGCCGCCTCGCAGGATGCGCAGGCGGCATCCACGCTCGGCATCAATGCATCCGGCATGTACGCCCTCGCCTGGGGCATCGGCTCCGCCTGCGTCGGCGTGGCGGCTTCGCTTCTCTCGAACTTCTACTATGTGTTCCCGCGGGTCGGAGCGATCTTCGTTCTGCTGGCCTATGTCGCGGTGGCGCTGGGTGGCTTCGGGTCGATCCATGGCGCGCTGGTCGCGGGACTGCTGATCGGCCTGCTGCAGGTCGCTTCCGGTTTCTTCATCAGCTCGGAACTCAAGTTCGTTCCTGTCTACATGCTCTATCTCATCGTCGTCCTGCTGCGCCCGCGCGGTCTGTTCGGAAAGATGTGAGCGATGAGCATGCCCTCGCGCGTCACCTCGCCCGCCGGCCTCGCCGCGCTCCTGCTGCTGCTCGCGGTCCTGATTGCGCTGCCGCTCCTGATCGGCGAGCGTCCTTTCGAGCTGCGCATGGCGACGGTGATCCTGCTATTCGCGATCATGGGGCAGGGTTGGAACGTCCTTGGCGGCTATGCCGGCCAGGTCTCGATCGGCCACGGCCTGTATTTCGGTCTCGGCGCCTATACGGCGGTGCTGCTCGCGGTGCGCCTCGATCTCAGTCCCTGGATCGGATTGTTGGCCGGGACGTTGTTCCCCGCCTTCTGCGCGGTGCTCGTCGGCATCCCCTGCTTTCGGCTGCGCGGGCACTATTTCGTCATCGCGACTTTGGTCGTGGCCGAGTCGGTGTTCCAGATCTTCACCGTCTGGGAATGGGTCGGCAGCGCGGTGGGCATCGAGATGCCAGTTAAGAGCGAAGGTTGGGCCAACTTCCAGTTTCATCGCGACAAGACGCCCTACTATTACATCGCGCTGGCCATGCTGGTTCTGGTCACTGCGGGCAAGTGGTGGCTGCACCGCTCGCGTCTTGGCTTCATCCTGCGCGCCATCCGCGACGAGGAGGAGGCGGTGAGGAGCCTCGGCTTCTCGCCGCAATTCTACAAGTCCGTTGCCATGGCCATCAGTGGCGGAATTCTTGGCGCGGCCGGCGTCTTCCATGCCCAGTATGTGCTGTTCGTCGATCCGTTCAGCGTTCTGGGGCTGCACATTTCGGTCCTGGTCGCGCTGTTTGCCATCATGGGCGGGGTCGGCACCCTTGCCGGACCCATTCTCGGCGCGGCGATCCTGGTGCCGATGTCGGAATATTCCCGTGTCTATCTTTCGGGCAGCGGCCGCAATGTCGACCTGCTGATCTATGGTGCGCTCATCATGCTGATCGCGGTCTACCGCCCGGACGGGCTGATGGGCCTGTGGCAGCGCGTCAACCCGTTCCGCCGGCAATCGGTCCCTGTCAGGAAAGGATAAGTCCATGCGTCTGTCATTCACCTTCCAGCGCGGCGGCGTGCTCAATGTCAACACGCTCGCGACGGCGCCGAAAACCGTCGAGGCGGTGCGCGCCGAGCTGCCGATCGAGGCCAAGGTTTTCCAGGCGCGCTGGTCGGGCAAGGAGAGTTTCGTGCCGGTCAACTTCCGCAAGAAGCCACCGCGCGAGAACCAGAGCATCCGCGCCAGCCTGGGCGATGTGATCTATTTCAGCGAATGGAGCGACTCCTACAACTACACCGGCTTCGAGGCGATCGGCTTCTTCTATGGTCCGGAGATCATCCGCGAATGGCGCGGCGATGCGCCGGCCAACGTGTTCGGACGGATCGATCCGCAGCAGTTCGACCTGCTGCTGCAGATCGGTGAGCGGGTCTGGCGCGAGGGCGGCGAGGGCATCTCGATCCGCGTCATCGGGGACTAGGCGTGGCGCCAATTCTCTCCGTGCGGCGCGCATCCAAGGCTTTCGGCGGCCTGCAGGCCGTCCGGTCGGTGTCCTTCGATCTGGCCCCGGGGGAGATCCTCGCCATCATCGGTCCGAACGGCGCCGGCAAGTCGACGCTTTTCAACCTGATTGCCGGCCAGGAACGCGCCGATTCCGGCGAGATCCTGTTCGAGGAACGGCCCATCACCGGCTTGCCGGCGGAGGCGGTGGCGCGGCGCGGACTGGTCAAGACCTTCCAGACCTCGCGGCCCTTCGCCAGCATGACATTTCTCGAGAATGCCATGGTCGGCGCGCTGGCGCAGGGTGTCGGCCTGCGCCGCGCGCGCGACATCGCGCTTGACGCGCTGCGCACGGTCGGCCTGGAAAGCCAGGCCGACGCGCCCGCCTCCTGGGCGAGCACGGGGCAGCGCAAGCGCCTCGAGATTGCGCGCGCGCTGGCGACCGCGCCGCGGCTTCTGCTGCTCGACGAACCATTCGGCGGCGTGGACCTGCCATCGATCGATGCACTTATCGAGTTGCTCCGGCTGGTGCGCGAGCAGGGCATGACATTGCTGCTCATCGAGCACAATCTGGAGGCGGTGCATCGCTTCGTGGACCGGGTGCTGGCCATGCATCTGGGCGAGACGATCGCGGAAGGCACGCCGGAGCAGGTGACCGGCGACCCGCGCGTCGTGCAGGCCTATCTCGGCGCCAGCGAGGCGGCGCATGCTTGAGGTGAGTGGGCTTGCCGCCGGCTATCGCGGTCATCAGGTGCTGTGGGACGTTTCCATCCATGTCGGGCCGGGCGAAGTCGTGGCCCTGCTCGGGCCGAACGGCTCGGGCAAGAGCACGCTGATGAACAGCATCTCGCGGCTGGTCGAACGGCTGGCGGGCAGCATCGTCTTCGATGGCGTGGCGCTGCACGAGTTGCCGGCGCACCGGCTCTTGCGGCACGGCCTGTCGCACGTCCTCGAACGCCACCGGCTCTTCCCCTATATGAGCGTGCTGGAGAACCTGCAGCTAGGCGCCGGTCCGCGGGCGCCGCGCCAGCGCGTGCGCGAGGGACTCGAGCGGGCCTATGCGCTTTTTCCGCGCCTGAAGGAGCGTACCGGACAGATGGCGGGTTCGCTCTCGGGCGGCGAGCAGCAGATGTGCGCCATCGCCCGCGGGCTGATGAGCGCGCCGCGCCTGCTGCTGGTCGACGAGCCGTTCATCGGCCTCTCGCCGCAGATGCGGGCGGATGTGGCGGCGGCTCTGGAGCGGATCAATGCCGAGGGTGTTGCCATCCTCATGATCGAGCAGAATGTGGCCGCGGCGCTGGCGATGAGCCGGCGCGCCTATGTCCTGCGCGAGGGGCGGGTGGTGCTCGAAGGGGCCTCGCCCGAACTGGCGGGTGACGACCGGGTGCGCCAGGCCTTTCTCGGCCGACTTGGTCCGGACACTTGACGAGCGGGGCGCAATACAACTATCGAGAGGCGCGAGGTGCCGGGTTCGGGAGAATGACGTGAGCAGGGCGAGAAAGGCGGGAGCGGCGGAGGATGCGCCGATGGTGGGCGAGCCCCGCGTACTGGCGAGCCTGGGTGGCGTCATCCGCAAGGCCCGCAGGGAGGCCGGCATGACCCTGCAGGATCTGGCCGGGCGTTCCGATCTTTCGATCAGTTTCCTCAGTCAAGTGGAGCGCAACCTGCTCTCGCCATCGGTGAGCGCGCTCAAGCGCATCGCCGACGTGCTGCGCATACCCGCCGGTTCGCTGATGTTCGGCGCGGAGATGCGCAGCGGCATGGCCGGCGTCGGCCTCGTGCGCGCAGGCAGCCGCAAGCGGGTGGTCTTCCCCGATTCGAAGATCGTTTACGAAATGCTCACCCCCGACATGCGCCGGCGCATGTCGGTGCTGTTCCTGACCGCGCCGCCGCGCGCGGAAAGCGGGCCGGTCTTCGCCCATGAGGGCGAGGATGCGGTGATCCTGCTCAAAGGCCGGCTGCTGGTGGAGATCGGCGGCATATGGCATGCGCTGGGCAAGGGCGACAGCCTGTATTTCAACAGTGAACTGCCGCATCGCTGGCGCAACGACACCGACAGCGAGGCGGAGGTCATCTGGATCTCCACGCCGCCCTCCTTCTGAAATCCTCCGTCGCGTCCGTCAGCGCAATGTCGGCAGAACCTGTCTCAGGTGGTTCAGGAAGCCCTCGACCGCGCCCGGCAGGCGCCGGCCTTCCAGCACGCAGAGATCGACGGTCGCCTGCTGCAGGTCGCGATTGGTCAGCGGCACGGCGACCGCCAGCCCTTCCCTGATCTCGCGCCGCACGGTGAGGCGCGGCAGGAAGGTGATGCCGCTGCCGGTACGCGCGAAGCCGCGCATCGCCTCGATGGAATTGGTCTCCAGCGCCGGATGCATGGCGAGGCGCGCCGAACGGCAGCGGGCATCGAGCAGGGTGCGGATGCCGAAGCTCTTGGGCGGGACGGCGAGCGGATAGGCGAGCGTATCGCCGAAGGCGATGCGTCGATGGCGCGCCAGCGGATAGTCGGGCGCCATGATGGCGCACAGGGGGTCGCGGATGCGCGCGGCATAGCGCACGCCTGGTTCCGGGTTCGACGTGAAGGAGATGCCGATATCGGTCTCGCCGTTGCGCACCGCCGCCACCACCATCTCCGCGCCCATGATCGACAGGCTGAAGCTCACGCCGGCGAAGCGCTGGCGAAAGGCGGCCAGCGCATGGGTCAGGCCGTTCGCCACCACGCCCTCGACGGAGCTGATGCGCACGTGACCGCGACGCAGTCCTTTGAGGTCGTCGATTTCAGACTGGATCCGTTCCTGGTCGAGCAGCGCGGCACGGGCATAGCGCGCATAGAGCTCCCCGGCGGAGGTCGGCACCACGCCACGGGCATGGCGCTCGAACAGCGGCAGCCCGAACTCCTCCTCGAGGTTGCGGATCTGGCGGCTGATGGCCGAGGGCGCGACATTGAGCCGTTCCGCCGCTTCGCGGATCGATCCGGTCCGCACGACCTCGTTGAAATAGCGTAACTGGGCCAGTGGCATGCGGGCCGCTTTCCGTTCTGATTTTCAGAACGCTACGTTGCAATATACGTTCTTGCAACAACAGAAACGCCGCGCCATGGTTCGCCGGGATGGCCCGGCCGATGCGCCAACCGCAATGCGTGGCATCGTGCCCGGCCCTGGCAACGAGAGGACTTTGCAAGATGCCCGAGGTCCTGACCGTCGATGCGGCGGGCTTTCGCTTCATCAAGGGTGTGTTCCAGTATTCGGGTGGCGTCGCCTCCGAAGCGGGCCACGAGATTCGCCGTGCGCGCTTCATCCGGCCGGTGCCGCTTGCCGAAGGCTTCGCCGCCATCGAGAAGCACCTGAAATCCCTGGACCGGCCGCTCTCGGCCTTCTGTGCCTGCGAACTGCGCTCGCCCGCGCCCTTCACGGAGGCGGAGTTCGCCGCGTTCAACCGGCTCTATGTCGGAACCCTGGAGCGCTGGGGCGTGCTGCTCGATGGCGTCAACCCGGTCGCCCGTACCAATATCTGTCCGGAACTCGACAAGCCGGCGGGTCCCAGCTTCTACGCCTTCAGCTACACGGTGCCGAGCCAGGGCAGGGCGCGCGGCAGTTTCGTCGCCGCCGGCAGCGGCGAGGCGCCCGAAGGCAAGGGCAGCTACCGTGATCACGCGATCCGGCTCGGCGACCGCAGTCCGGAAGGTTTGCGGGAGAAGGCACGCTGGGTGCTGGGCGAGATGGAGCGGCGCATGTCGGCGCTGGGTTTCGACTGGTCGCATGCCACGGGCACGCATCTCTATACCGTTTTCGACGTGCATCCGTTCCTGCAGGAGGAGATCGTCGGACGCGGCGCCACACCTGCCGGCCTCACCTGGCACTTCGCGCGACCGCCGGTGCGCGACCTTGATTTCGAGATGGATGTGCGCGGCGTGCCGCACGAACTCGTTCTCGGCTGAGATCGCGGGAGCGGGCGAGGGGCCGCGATGGGCAAGCAGGTCATCCATACCGACCAGGTGATGCGCCCGATCGCGCATTTCTCCCATGCGGCCAGGATCGGAGGGATCGTCCATCTCGGCGCCACGGCCGGCACCGATGCGGCGCGGCGGCTTTCGGGCAGCACGCCGGGCCTGGTCGATGTGGCGGCGCAGACGCGACGCATGTTCGAGAACGCGGCGCTGGTACTCGGCCTTGCCGGAACGGATCTCGCGCGCGCGGTCAAGGTCAAGACCTATCTCAACGACTTGCGCGACCGGCCAGTCTATGACGCGCTCTTCGCCGAGTTCTGCGGCCGGGATGCGCCCTGCCACGTGGTGGTCGGCTCGGCCGGCTTCCCGCTGCCGCAGGCCGCCATCGAACTCGATCTGCTCGCACTCGCCGAAGGCGCCATCCGCCGCCACCCCGCGCAGGGTGGCGCGGTCTCGGCCGGCGGTCGCCTCCATTCCCTTGCCGGCCCGGCCCGGCCCGGTGAAGCGGCGCCTGCCGGCTTCATCGCGCAGTGCGAGGCCGCGCTGGCGCTGCTCCAGGCCGACGTGACCGGTTGTGGCTTCGCGCCGTCCGATCTCGTCTATCTGCATGCGACGCTCGCCGATGCGCGGGATATCCCGGCCTTCGGCGAGGCGATCCGCGCCCGTCTGCCGGCGCCGCTGCCGGCGCTGAGCGTGGTCGTGGCACAGCCTGGCGAGCCGGGCTGGCGGCTGCAGATCGAGGCGGTGGCCGCCGCGGGGGGCGGGCGGCCCATCGTGCCGACGGGATTGCCGGCAGGACCGCTGCCGGGTTCGCCGGCCATGCTGGCCGGGCCGGATCTCTATGTGTCGGGGCAGCTCGGCCTCGCATCGGATGGCGCGCTCGCCGCCGGTGTCGAGGCGCAGACCAGGGCGGCCTGGATGCGGGTCGAGGCGCTGCTGGCCGCCGCCGGCATGTCAGGCGCGGACGTCCTGCGCACCAACAACGTCCTCGTCGACTGGCGGGACTATGCCGGGTTCAATGCCGGCTACGGCGCGCATGTGACGGAGCCCTATCCACCACGCGCGACGGTGCTGGGCGGCCTTGCGCTGTCCCCGGCGCTGGTGCAGGTCGAGGCGATCGCGCACCGCGACGGGGCGAATGCAACCATCGTCCAGGTTCGCTGAAGGCGGCGCGGAAGCGGCGTCAGGTCTCGAAGGTGCAGCCGGCCGCCCTGAGCGTCTCAAGAACCCAGCCGCGCTCGCTCCGGCCGGCCTCGATCAGGGGCATCTCTTTCTGCTCGGCGGCGAGCTTGGCCTCGGCGGCGGCGCAGACGTCCGGCACCTCGTCGAACGGCACGCAGAGCACGCCATCGCCATCGCCGATCACCAGATCGCCGGGCTGGATCACCATGCCGTCGATCGCCACCGGCACATTGATCTCGCCCGGGCCGTTCTTGTAGGGCCCGCGATGGGTGATGCCCAGCGCATAGATCGGCAGGTTCCACTGGCGGATGGTGTCGGCGTCGCGGATCGCGCCATTGACCACGATGCCGGCAAGTCCGCGCCTTCGCGCATGCAGCGCCATCATCTCGCCCAGCATGGCATTGGCGAGCTGGCCGCCCGCATCGACCACAACCACGTCGCCCGGTCCGGCGATGTCGAGGGCGTGATGTAGCATCAGGTTATCGCCCGGCCTCGTCTTGACCGTGAGCGCCACGCCGGCCATGGCGCCGCCCGCATGCATCGGCCGCAGGCCCGCGCCGCCGGCCGAGAGGCGCGCCATGCTGTCGCTCACATTCGCCACCGGCAGGACGCGGAAGCGCGCCACCCATTCATCCGCCACCTTGCGCCGGCGTGCGCAGACCCGAAATCCGATCATCCCCCATCCCCTCTCGCTCGCCCGCAGCGCGGCAGGCCGGCGGGCAATGTAACATCGGCACGAGGACACTGGAAATTCTCCGCCAACCGTGTTCCAAGGTTCACGGCTTTCGTGGCGGGTGCGAGGTGGCATGGACCTGGTCGGCGTGATGATCGGCAGCGCGTTGGGCGGCATGGCGCGCCTCTGGCTCGCCGGGCGCGTGGGCCGGATCGTGGGCGAGCGTTTCCCATGGGGCACGCTCGCGGTCAATGTCAGCGGCACCTTCGCGCTCGGCATGCTGGCGGCAACTGCCACGCGCCATGCCTGGCTCGCCGATGGGTTTGCCTGGCGGCTTGCGGCGACCGGCTTCCTAGGCAGCTATACGACCGTCTCCGCCTTCAGCCTGCAATGCCTGCTGATGCTGCGGGGCGGCGAACGCTCGCGTGCGCTCCTCCTGGCCGCACTCTCTCTCGCCGGATGCGTCGGCGCCGGACTCCTCGGACTTCTGGCCGGCGGCGGCGCGGGGGCCGGCGGATGAACGTCCGCGCCTCTTCTCCACCGCCCCTGGCCTATGTCGCAGCCGGCTTCGGCAGCCTGATCGGCGGCAGCCTGCGCTGGGCCCTCTCCGAATTGCTGCTGATGCTGGCCGGCGGCGGATTTCCCTGGGGCACGCTATTTGTCAATGTCACCGGATCCTTCGCCATCGGCGCCTATGCGGCCCGCGCGGAGGGACATGGAACCCTCGCCCGCCACTTCGTCATGACCGGACTCTGTGGCGGCTACACGACCTTCTCGATCTTCAGTCTCGAAACGGTCGAACTGTTCCGCGCGACGGGCGCGGCGTCGGCCCTGCTCAATGTCGCGATTTCGCTGGCCGGCTGGATCGCGGCGGCCTGGCTCGGGCATCGGCTCTGCCGCCGCTGAAAAAGGGTCATTGCCATCGACCGCGCGCCGGCATAACTTACATAAACAACGAATTTTTCTTGTAATTCATGTCTCGTTTGAATGCACCGGGTTGGCATGGCGGGGGGTCCGTTCGCGGCCGCCTTTTCGGGGAGGAAGACATGGCTGGGAAGATCGAGCGTTCCATTGACGAGCTGTATCGGGACGATCCGGAACGGGCGGATGCGGTGGTGTTCGGCCGCAGGACCGGTCCGAGCCGCCGGGGCTTTCTTGAAGGTGCCGGCCTCGCCGCTCTCGGCGCCGTCGTCGGCGGCGCCATTCCCTATGCGGCGAACATGCCGGCCGGCCTGATCCCTGCCGCCATGGCCCAGGGAAGCGCGCCGCCCAAGCCGAGCGGCCCGGTCTATCTGAACTTTCCCGGCAAGCATGACCGGCTGGTGGTGATCGGCGAGCGGCCGCTGGTTGCGGAGACGCCCGAGCATCTGCTTGACGACGACACGACGCCGATCGAGAAGTTCTTCATCCGCAACAATGGCCAGATTCCGGATCAGGCCGGCGAGCCCGACAAATGGAAGCTCGCCATCGACGGCGAGGTCGAGCGGCCGATGGAGATCACGCTCGGCGAGCTGAAATCCCGCTTCCGCGCCGTGTCGCAGCGCATGGTGCTGGAATGCGGCGGCAACGGCCGCTCCTTCTTCTCGCCGCAGGCGCGCGGCAACCAATGGACCAACGGCGGCGCCGGCTGCGCGGTCTGGACCGGGGTGCGTCTGGCCGACGTCCTGAAGGCCGCTGGCGTGAAATCCTCGGCCGTCTTCAGTGGCCATTACGGCGCCGATCCGCACCTCTCCGGCGATGCGGCGCGGCAGGCGCTCTCGCGCGGCGTGCCCATCGCCAAGCTGATGGACGAGAACAACCTGCTGGTCTGGGAAATGAACGGCCAACCGTTGCCGCTGATCCATGGATTTCCCTTGCGGCTGGTCATCCCCGGCTGGCCCGGTTCGGCGTCGCAGAAATGGCTGAACCGCATCTGGCTCCGCGACAAGCCCCATGACGGCCAGGGCATGGGCGGGACGTCCTACAGGGTGACGATCAATCCGATGGTGCCCGGCGACAAGGCGGACCCGAAAAATTTCCGCGACCTGGAATCCATGCCGGTTCGCTCGATCATCACCAGTCCCGAGAACGGCCATCGGCTGCCCGCCGGCACGCGGGAGATCGGACTGCGCGGCGCATCCTGGGCCGGCGACCATTGGGTGCGCCAGGTGGACCTCTCCATCGATTACGGTGCCACCTGGATGCCGGCGGCGCTTCAGCCCCAGCGCAACCCCTATGACTGGCAGCGCTGGACCGCGCGACTGCGCCTGCCGGCGGATGGATATTACGAGATCTGGGCCCGCGCCACGGATTCGCGCGGCGTTGCGCAGCCGCACGTCGCCGGCAACTGGAATCCGCAGGGATACGGGGCCAATCCGATGCACCGCGTGGCCGTCCTCGTCGCATGAGGCATCGGGGCATGGCTCGGGCGCCCGCGCGCATCGTCCTGTTGCTCGCGGGCGCGCTCCTGCTGTCGCAAGTGCCGGCACCTTCAAGTGCGCAGAGCGCGGCCGAATTCACGCCGGGCGACGAGGCGCCGGAGGATTATCCGGACGCTCCGGGGCGCGAGGAGACCTTCTATGCCTGCACGGCCTGTCACGGCTTCAAGATCGTGGCACAACAGGGCCTGACGCGGCGGCAGTGGGACGAGTCCCTTGACTGGATGCAGGAACGTCACGGCATGCCCGAACTCGATGCGGAGGAGCGCAAGCTCATCCTCGACTATCTCGAGGCCGCCTACCCGCCGCGCCAGCCGGCCGGGCGCGGTGGCTGGCAGAATCCTTTCCTCAAGCGGTGACGGCCGGCCGCTGCAGGTGATCGGCGAGGACGTGGGCAATCACCTCGGTGACTTTCTTGCCGGTGGGAATATCGAGAAACTCATTCGGGCCGTGCGCGTTCGAATGCGGGCCGAGGACCCCGGTGATGACGAACTGCGCCTCGGGGAAGCGCGCGCCGAGCATGGCCATGAAGGGGATGCTGCCACCCTCGCCCATATAGGCGGCGGGCCGGCCGAAGGCGGCCTGCGAGGCGCGCTCCAGCGCGGCCTGTAGCCACGGGGCCTCCGTCGGCGCATGCCAGCCGTCATTGGGATCGCCTGCGGGCTGGAAGCTGACGTCGGCGCCGGCCGGCGGGTCCTGCTCGATCAGCCGGCGCACCGCGCGGGCCGCCTCGGCCGCCTTCAGGGTCGGCGGCAGGCGAAGGGAGAGCTTGGCCGTGCTGTAGGGCAGCAGCACGTTGCCCGCATTGGCCGGATCGGGCAGGCCGGCCATGCCGGTCACGGCGAGTTGCGGCCGCCAGGTGCGGTTCAGGATGAGCTGCACCAGATCGCGCGACATCGGCTGCGTGCCGCCGGCGAAGGGAAACTTCGCGGAGACCTGCTCGCCCAGCGCCGCTGCGGCGCGTTTGGCCTGCTCGATACGCTGCGGTGGAATCTGCACGTGAAGTTCCGGCAGGCGGATCTCGCCCGTGACCTCGTCCTCGATGCGCGAAACCACCTGGCGCAGCAGGCGGAAGCTTGACGGGACGATCCCGGACGCATCGCCGGAATGCACCCCTTCCTCGAGCACCCGCACGGTGAGCGTGCCGGCGAACATGCCGCGCAAGGACGTGGTCAACCAGAGCTGGTCATAGTTGCCGCAGCCCGAATCCAGGCAGATGACGAGCGAAGGATGTCCGATGCGCGCGGCCAGATGCTCGACATAATAGGGCAGGTCGTAGCTCCCGCTCTCTTCGCAGGCCTCGATCAGGATCACGGCGGGCGCGTGGGAAATGCCTTGCTCGCGCAGCGCGCCGATTGCCGCGAGCGCGCCGAAGAGCGCGTAGCCATCGTCGGCGCCGCCCCGCCCATAGAGACGTTCGCCGCGGATCACCGGCGTCCAGGGGCCATAGCCCTCGGCCCAGCCGGTCATCTCCGGCTGCTTGTCGAGATGGCCGTAGAGCAGCACGCGATCGTTCCCTTCGCCCGGAATCTCGATCAGGATCACCGGCGTGCGACCATCGAGGCGCACCACGTCGAGCCGCGCGCCGGGGATGGCGGCGATCTTTCCCTCGGCCCAGCGGGCGAACATGGCGACAGCATCGTCCATGTAGCCGTGCCGCGCCCAGTCGGGATCGAAGGCGGGGGACTTGTTCGGTATCCGGATGTACTCGAAGAGCGTCGGTACCACCTCGTCGTCCCAGAGCCCGTGCACGAACTTCCGCAACCTCGCCTGATCCATCTGCGCCGATCCTCCGCCGTTGCCGGCATTCTCGCCCCGGACAAGGCCGGGATCAATCCGCTTCCCGGCGGGCCGGGCCGACCCGGACGACGGTTTACCCGGCCTTAATCCTCAGGGCCAACAATGCGCCGCTGAATCCAGAGGGACCTCCCATGAAGAACCTGACAATCAAGTTCAGTCTCAGCGCGACCCTGGTCGCCCTTGCCCTGGCGCTCGTCACGTCGATCGCCACCGGCTGGTTCGTCTTCCGGCAGGCGGAGGCTGGCTTCAATACGCTCTACGAGGATCGGGTCGTGCCGCTGCGCGACCTGAAGATCGTCGCCGACATGTATGCCGTGAACATCGTCGATGCCTCGCACAAGGCGCGCAACGGCAATATCACGCCGGCCGAGGCGTTGGGCCTGGTCGACGAGGCCCAGCAGCAGCTCGGCAAGGCCTGGTCGGCCTATACATCGACTTTCCTGGTGCCGGAAGAGCGGCGGCTGGTGGAGCAGGCCGGGCCTTTGATGCGCAAGGCGGGCGAGATGACGAACCGGCTGCGCGACATCCTGCGCCGGCAGGACCAGGCGGCGCTGGATGTGATGGTGCGGGGCGAGCTCTACCAGGTGATAGAACCGGTGTCGCTCGCCATATCCGACCTCGTCGACCTGCAGCTCAAGGTCGCCGGCGAAGAGGCGGCCAGCTTCGACGCCTCGGCACGCACCGCAGTCCTGGTGTTCGCGGCGGCGGCGGTCTTCGGCCTGCTCGCGCTGCTTGCGGCCCTGATGGTCACTTTCCGCGGCGTGCTGGGCCCGCTCAAGGCGACGACCGGGACCATGACGCGCCTCGCCCAGGGCGACCTCGAAGTCGATATCCCGGCCGACGAGCGGCAGACGGAGATTGGCGAGATGACGCGCGCGCTGCGCCTGTTCAAGGACAATGGCCTCGAAAACCGCCGGCTGCAGGCGGAAGCCGAGGAGGCGCGCAAGCGCGAGGAGGAGGCGAAGCTGGCCGAGGAACGCCGCGAGCGCGAAGCCGCCGAAGCCAGGCGCGCCGAAGAGGAGAATCGCATGCGTGCGGCGGCGGAACGACAGGAGCGGCTGAACGCGATTTTCGCGAACTTCGAGCGGTCGGTGGCCGGCGTGGTCGATTCGGTGGCCGCCGCGGCGACCGAGTTGCAGGCGCTCGCCAGCCAGATGGTGAGTTCGGTCGGCACCACCAACGAGCGCGCGTCCGCGGTGGCGGCCGCGTCGGAACAGGCCTCGGCCAACGTGCAGACGGTGGCGGCGGCGGCCGAGGAACTCGCGGCCTCGGTCGGCGAGATCAGCCGGCAGGTGCAGACGTCATCGAGCGTCACCGGGCAGGCGGTCACGCAGGCGGACAAGACCAATGCGCAGATGCAGGGCCTTGCCGAGTCGGCGGAGCGGATCGGCCAGATCGTCAGCCTGATCACCGATATCGCCGGCAAGACCAACCTGCTCGCCCTCAACGCCACCATCGAGGCGGCGCGGGCGGGCGAGGCGGGCAAGGGCTTCGCCGTGGTGGCCTCCGAGGTCAAGACCCTGGCCAACCAGACGGCCAAGGCGACGGAGGATATCGGCTCGCAGGTCGCCGCCATACAGGCGGCGACGCGACATGCGGTCGAATCGATCCGCGATATCGGCTCGACCATCGGACAGGTAAACGAGATCGCCACGGTCATCGCCTCTGCGGTCGAAGAGCAGGGCTCCGCCACGCAGGAAATCGCGCGGAACGTCCAGCAGGCCTCGCAGGGCACGCAGGAGGTTTCGTCCAACATCATGGGTGTCACGGCGATCGCCCGCGAAACCGGGCAGGCCGCCGACCAGGTCCTTTCCGCCGCCGGCGAACTCTCGCAGCAGGCCGAGCGCCTGCGCGGCGAGGTCGGCCAGTTCATCGAGCAGGTCCGCGCCGCCTGACCGGCGTCGCGGCCCCGGCCGCGTAATCGGGTTGTCGGCCCCGCCCGTCCTGCGTCATAGTCGGAAGGGACGGGTGGGGGCCGGACTTGCATAGCATTCGTGTCAAGATTCTCGCGGTGACGACGGCGCTGCTGGCGCTGTTCGCCGCCGCGACCGGCATCGCCACCTACCTGCTGGACGAGGTGGTGGACGAGATCGACGCGATCGCCGAAGAGCATGTGCCGCTTGTGGCGCGGATCGCAAGTATCGATGTCCTGACCTACGAACTGGAGTTGAACCTCCGGCGGGCGGCCGAGAACGATCCGCCGGATGCCGAGCGGCGCGAGATGTTGCTGGCGCGTGCTGCCTCTGTCGCCGCCGGGCTCAGGCGGGACTTCGCGGAGGCGGGCAGGATCCTGGCTCGGGGCATCGCCGATCCGCGCAACGACGTGGCCGACCGCATCGCGCTTTCGCGCATCGAGGGTAGCGTGGCGCTGCTCGAACGCCGCCTCGCGCCCTTCCTCGCCCTCGCCGAACAGGTGGTGGCGGCGCTGCGTGGCGGCGACATGGCGCTGGCCCGCGCCCATGCGGCCGGGTTCCGGCTATTCGAGGATGCGTTCGATCAGGACATCGCCGCCGTCCGCGCCGCCGTCGACGAGCTGATCGCCGGATCGGTGCGCGAGACCGAGGCGCACCAGCTCCGCGTCCTGGCGCTCAATGGCGGGCTGTTTGCCGCGGCCACCCTGCTCGGCCTCGTTCTCTTCGCCATGCTGGCGGCCCGGCTGCAGCGGTCTTTCGCGGCACTTCTGGCGGGCACGCGCGCCGTGGAAGGCGGGCGGCTCGACGTCGCCGTGCCGGTCGAATCCCGCGACGAGATCGGACAGCTCGCCCGCGCCTTCAACCACATGGTGCGCCAGCTTCGCGACAAGGAGCAGATCAGGGACACGTTCGGCAAGTATCTCGACCCGCGCATCGTCGCCCGGCTGGTCGAGGGCAGCGCCGGCGATGCGACGCTTTCGGAACGCAAGCCCGCCACCGTGTTCTTCTCCGACATCAAGGGCTTCAGCGGCATGAGCGAGAGCCTGACCGCGAGCGCGATGGTCCATTTGCTGAACAGCTATTTCGCGGCGGTCACCGGCGAGATCCGGGCGCGCAACGGAATCATCGACAAGTTCATCGGCGATGCGGTCATGGCCTTCTGGACGACGCCGTTCTCGGACGGGGACGCGCATGCGAGCGATGCGTGTCTCGCGGCGCTGGCGCAGCAGCGCGCCATCGAAGCCTTCCGCGCGGAGCTTCCGCAGATCCTCGGGCTGCGGCGCAACGTCCCGGATTTCGTCGTGCGCATGGGCCTGGCGTCGGGCGAGGTGGTGATGGGCACCATCGGCTCCAACATCACCCGCTCCTACACGGTCATCGGCGATATCGTCAATTCGGCCTCGCGTCTGGAGGGTGCGAACAAGGCCTACGGCACCTCGATAGTGATCGACGAGACGACCTGCCGTCTGGCCGCCCAGGCGATCGAGGTCCGCGAACTCGACCTGCTGGCCGTGGCCGGCAAGAGCGAGCCGATCCGTGTCTACGAACTGCTTGGCGAGGCCGGAAGCCTGGCGCCGGACATGATGGCGCTCACCGAGGCTTTCGCGGCGGGGCTCGCCGCCTATCGCCGCCAGGACTGGGACCTGGCCGCGGCGCGCTTCGACGAGTGCCTGGCGATCCGCCCGGACGATGGTCCGGCACGGGCCTTCCGGGAGCGCACCGACCTGCTGCGCGCGACCCCGCCCGGTCCCGACTGGGACGGGGTCTGGCGTCTGTCCGCGAAGTGAACGATGCGCGCAAGGGTTGCCGGCATCCGCCCGGCATGACACGATCCGGGCGTCGTTCCCTTCTGCGTCCGGAGAGTCATGCCGCGCCGCTTTCCCTGGGCCACGCTGCCTGACGATCAGCTTCTCGAGCTGCGCCTGCGCGATCTCAAGGTCACCATTCGCGGGACCTGGCTCGAGACCTGCATTCGCGAGCTGCATGATGAGTTGGATCAGCGCGGCATCCGGGTGAAGCCGCATTTCTGGATTTCCGACGAATGGTTCAGCCCGGACACGACGCCGGGCATCGCTATTCCGTTCTACCTCGCCCATCCACGGCTGATACGTCTCGAGCGCCGGAAGATCATCGATGTCGAGGGCGGCTCGGCCGCCGAATGCATGCGCATCCTCCGGCACGAGGCCGGGCACGTGGTGCAGCATGCCTATCGGCTGCAGCGCCGTCGCCGCTGGCAGCAGCTCTTCGGGCCCTCCTCGATGCGCTATCCGAGCTACTATCGCCCCAACCCGGCCAGCAAGAATTTCGTGCAGCATCTCAGGCTCTGGTATGCCCAGAGCCATCCCGACGAGGATTTCGCCGAAACCTTCGCCGTCTGGCTGCGCCCGCGTTCGGACTGGCGGCGGCGCTACGCCGGCTGGCCGGCGCTGCGCAAGCTCGAATATGTCGACGAGCTGATGGCGGAGATCGCGCGCGAGAAACCTGTTCTCACCCGGCGGTTGCAGGTCGAGCCGATCAGCCGCATGAACACGACCCTGGCCGAACATTACCGGCGCAAGCAGGCGCAGTATGCGACCGGCGCGCCGAAGATCTACGACCGCGACCTGCTGCGCATCTTTCGCGAGGACGATGGCCGGCGCGACTGGCCGGCTGCTTCGACCTTCCTGCGCAAGAACCGCGCGAAGATCCGGCAGATGGTGTCGAAATGGACCGGCGAGTATCAGCTAACGCTGGAGACCGTGCTCGATGATATGATCGACCGGTGCCGGGAGCTGCGTCTGCGGGCGGCGGGTCCGGAGCGGCAGCTCCGCATGGACTTCACCGTCCTGCTCACGGCGCAGACCGTGCATTCGCTTTACTCTCCGTCGCGGCGGAGGTGGTTCGCGCTATGAAACGATTACGCGTTCTGGTGCTCATGCATCCGGACCTGCTGCCGCCCGATACCCTCGAAGGTTATGGCGAGCAGGAAATCAATGCCTGGAAGACCGAGTACGACGTGGTAAGCACGCTTCGCGCGTCCGGGCACGACGTGCGACCGCTCGGCGTGCAGGACGAACTCAAACCGATCCGCGAGGCGATCGAGGAGTGGCACCCGCACGTCGTCTTCAACCTGCTCGAACAGTTTCATGGCGAGACTGCCTATGACCAGAACGTGGCCAGCTATCTCGAATTGCTGCGCATTCCCTATACCGGCTGCAACCCGCGCGGCCTGATGCTTGCCCGCGGCAAGGACCTGGCAAAGAAGCTGCTGCATTATCACCGCATTCCGGTGCCGGCTTTCGCCGTCTATCCGAAGGGGCGCAAGGTCCGCAGGCCCGCCCGTCTCGGGCTGCCGCTCATCGTCAAGAGCCTGAGCGAGGATGCATCGGTCGGGATCGCACAGGCATCGCTCGTCGACAGCGACGAGAAGCTGGAAGAGCGGGTGAGCTTCATCCATGAGCGCATCGGCACCGACGCCATTGCCGAACAGTATATCGAGGGGCGCGAGCTCTATGTGGGCGTGCTCGGCAACGAGCGGCTGCGCGTGCTGCCGGTCTGGGAACTGGTTTTCGGCAGCCTCGCGCCCGGCGCCAGCCGCATCGCGACCGAGCGGGTCAAGCACGACCCGGAGTATCAGGAGCGGCGCGGCATCCTGCAGGGACCGGCGGAGGGGCTGGGGCCCGAACTCACCGCGCGCATCCAGCGCATGGCCAGGCGCATCTGCCGCACCCTGGCGCTCGATGGCTATTCCCGCATCGACTTCCGCCTGGCCGCGGACGGCACGCCTTATTTCCTTGAGGCCAATCCCAATCCCGAGATCGCGCGGCGCGAGGAGTTCGCCGAAGCCGCGCTGCATGACGGGCTCGATTATCCGGCGCTGCTCAACCGCATCCTGGCACTGGGAATAAGCCGTTCCGCGGCCCGCGCAGGCTGAAGACTTCAGTAACCCCAGAGATGCTGCAGGCCGACCGCGCCGGCCGGATTGACCGATATGACTTGCGCGCCGAGATCGGCCTCGCCGCAGGTGACGACCAGCGGCCCCATGCCGGGGGTGCCCAGATGCTCATCTAGGCCCGGTAGCAGTTCGTCGAGCCAGACGAGCTTCGCCGTGAAGGCGGCGAGGGGTATGTCCGCTCGCAATGCCTTCCCGGCAAGGTCGAGAACCTGGATCTGCGCGTTCACTTGCCTGCGATAGCCGAGATTGCCGCTGGCATTGGCCAGCAGCACGCCGGTGCGATGGCCATCGCGCGTGCGCGCGCGGCCGATGACGTTGGTCCGGCCGAAGACGCCGATGGAGGGATGGAGCCAGTGCGGCAGATCGGGTATCTGCATGCCGAGGTTGCGCCAGGACGACTGGAATTCGGTCAGGTCCCGATCGCCGGTACGGAGCGATTGCAGAACCAGATCGGCGGCGGTCACCACGCGGCCGGGGGCATAGCCGATCTTGCGCCAGTCCGGGGCGACCAGCGCCGCGGCTGCCCGCGCCGCCGCCGGATCGGCCCAGTCCGCGAGAACGTCCTCGATCAGGACCGGGCCGGCACGTTCCGTGCGCCAGCGCATGCGGCCGAGATGGGAGCCTGCGGCATCGAAGAACCGGATATCGAAATCCCGCACCGGCGGGTTCGATGCGCCATAATTGAAGCCGAAGGCGAGGCCGTCCCGGCCGCGCAGGATCGGAACGGTACAGGGATGGATCATGAAGCCCGATGCCTCGACCATCTCCAGCCGGGCGGATTCCTCGGACGAGAGCGCTGCGTCCTGGCGGTCTTCGATGCGCACGCGGCAGAGGTGGTTTCCGGCAAGCGAATCGACCGGTCCGCCGGGTCCCGCGACACCTTCTTCGAAGGCGTACCAGAAGGAAGTGCCGAAGCCGTTATAGCCCAGGCCGAAATGGCGACCCGCGTTCGCGCGCCCCGGCCGATGCTCGAAGCGGATTTCGGCGACGCGACGGTCGCGGCGGCGTTCGATCTGATGGCGTTCGGTGCCGGCGAGCAGGTCGACCACCGGGCTCTCGCCCATGTCCAGATCGTAGTTCGGTACCGTCACCACCGCATGGCCGCCGCGCAGGACTTCCTCGGCCAGGCGGAATTCCTTGCGCCTGTCGGGGCTCTTGAAGAACTGGTGCGAGCCATGGACGATCGTGAAAGAACGCCGCCACTCGACATCGGCGCAGAGCCTGAGCCGGTAATGGCGTCCGCCGGTGAGAAGCGGATGGCCGACCAGGACTTTCACCATCGAAGGCCCCCGCCTGCCGGGCAGGAGTTCGTCGATATCGAGGATCATCGACTGGTTCGGCCCAAGCAGGCGCCAGCGGCGCACGCGGCGATCATCGTCCGCGGCTTCGATGCGGAATTGCAGCACGTCGCGCTGGTTGAAGAATTGCTGGAAATGGTTGTAGAGCAGGGCGAGGCAGCCATCGGCCTCCGCCGGAATGGCGAGCGTGCCGCCACAGAACTCGAAGTCGCCGACATAATGGACCGGCGTCGAGGCATTGCATTTCTGCATTATGCGCAGCGCCTGCCGGAAGCCGAGCTCCGGCTCACGGCCGCCGACCACCAGCGCATCGAGGCCGGCGAAGCCGCGAACCGAGGGCAGCTCCGCGCCGGCGGCGAGATCCGCCGCTTCGACGGAGAACCAGCCGGCGACCCTCCCTGGATCGAGAACTGCCGCAAACTGGTCACGGAAGCCGCGGTCACCCTGGATGCCGATACGCCGGGCGCCGTCCTCGCCCAGCAAAAGGCGAACCTGATCGGAGGTTTGCGGCATGCGTGTCGTCGGCCGCGCCCTGGCTCCGGCCGCTGCTTCGCCGACCTTGATTTTGGTCTTCTGCCGGTTTTCCGGTAGGCCCAGGACCTGTTTCAGCCCCTTGAGCATCGGCAGCGTCATGCCAGGGGCCTCAGGACTTCACAATGGAAAGGTGGGCGCAAGGACTCCCCCAAAAGCTCGCACACGCCAAATCAATATATGAACGCACGTTAACGCGGAAGCCGCGCCAATATCATCATTGTCTATCCGTAGGTATTTTTCGGCGAAGTGATGCAGGGCCACAATAGTGACGGCCCGCATGGCCGGATATTCTCCGCGACCCACGAAATGGGAAGAAGTATAATCGCTTCCGATACTTGCGGGGTACGGAGGTCATGGATATCGCCGTTGATCGGCTGCTCGGCCGCTTGCTGCCTGTCCGGCTGCCCGGCCGGCTCGGCTGGCGCGCCGCGCGCGCCCTGTTTCGCAACCAGCTCACGCCCTCCATCGATCCGGCAAGGATCCGGCGGAAAGTGCCGTATCCCGATCGCAAGGGCCGGCCTGGCGGCTTCGTCGTCTCCATTGCCGAACTGGGTGGAGCAGGGCCCATCGACGAAACGCGCACCGCGCGGAAGGTGCGCGACCTTATGGCGCATGTCGACGATCCGCGCGGCTCGCAGACCTATGCGGAACTGGTCGCGCGCGGCGCTCGCGGCGATGCGGCACGCAAGGACGGCAATGTGATCGACACGCCGGAACGGGTCGAGGCCTATTGCCGGCGCTATATGGAGATCGCGGAGGATATGCGGGTCAATGGCTGGCGCCTTGCCGGCACGGGCGGGCGCATCGTGATCGCCATCGATGCCGAGGGGGAGCCGGTGCATCTCTGGCGTGCCAATCACCGGCTGGCGCTGGCGCGGATCCTGCGCCTTCCGGACGTGCCGGTGCTGATCCGCTATGTGGACCCCGCATGGGTCGAACGCTGCCGGCGGGATCATGGCGGCGGCCTTCTCGCATCCCTGCGCGCGGGCCTCGAGCGGTTTCGGACGGCCGGGGAACCGGCGCATGGTTGAAACGGCCCGCCTTGCCGCGTGCGTGCGCGCGGAACGCGACCGCGCCGAAACACTCTTCGAGACCATGCGCTCGCTTTCCTTCGATGGCATCGGCATTACCCGTCCGGCCTACAGCGCGGCGGAAAGCCGGGTGCACGAGGCGCTGGCGCATGAAGCCCGCGCACTCGGTCTCGAAGTCACGCGCGACTTCGCGGCGAACACCTACATGACCCGGCGCGGGCGCGATCCGCTTCGGCCGGCGATCCTGATCGGATCGCACCTCGATTCGGTGCGGCAGGGCGGCAATTTCGATGGCGCTGCCGGGGTCGTCGGCGGGCTGATAGCACTTGCCGCCCTCGACGCCGCGGGCGTGCGGCCGGATTGCGACCTGACCGTCATGGGCGTGCGGGCGGAGGAGAGTGCCTGGTTCAATGTGTCCTATATCGGCTCCCGCGCCGCGCTCGGTCGACTGCCGGCGGAGGCGCTGACGGCACGGCGGGTCGATACCGGACGCGATCTCGCCAGCCATCTTGCCGAAGCGGGCGGCGAGCCGGGGCGAATCGCCGCCGGTGAAGCCTTCCTCGATCCGACGCGCATCCGCGCCTTTCTCGAACTCCATATCGAGCAGGGGCCGTTGCTCGAGAGCGAGCAGATACCGGTCGGCATCGTGACCGGCATCCCGGGCAATTTCCGCCATCCCGACGTGCGCGTGCGGGGCGAATGGGGCCATGTCGGGCTTCTGCGCGACTGGCGGCGCGACGCGCTGCTCGCCGCGTCCGAGTTCGCCCTCGCGCTCGATCGGCTCTGGTCGGAGCGGCAACGTCCGGGAAGGGAAATGGCGGCAACGATCGGCCGCTTCGGCACCGACCCGGCGCTTCATGCTTTGACCAAGGTGCCGGGGGAAGTCGCCTTCTCGCTCGATGTGCGGAGCTGCGTGGCCGACGATCTTGCCGAACTCGAAGGCGAGGTGGCGCGCCTCGCCCGCGACATCGCCGCGCGGCGCGGCGTCACGTTCGAGTTCGGCCCACGCACCGGCGTTCCTCCCGGGCCGATGGACCCGGAGATCCTTGGCGGATTCGAGCGGTGCGCCGTCGCGCTTGGCATCCGCACGCGACGTCTCGGCTCGCCGGCGTCCCATGACGCGGCCGCTTTCGCCGCGGCCGGCATCCCGGTCGGCATGCTGTTTACCCGCAATGCCAATGGTAGCCACAATCCGGCGGAGGCGATGCGCATGGACGATCTGCTGGATGCGACGGCGATCCTTGCCGGCTGGATCGCGGAACAGGCTGGACGATGATGAGCCGCCGCGTGCTGGCGGCCATGCTGGCGCTGCTCTGCCTGGGGGCCTGCAGCGGCGCTGCAGAAGGCGTCGGGACCGAGACGGGCGATGCGCGACGCTTGCACGCGCAGCATGAAATACAGATCGTCAGCAATGGCTGGCATACCGGCATCGTCCTGCCGCGCGCGGCGCGTCCCGAGGGGCTGATGCCCGAAATCGACGATCTGCCGGACTCGGAATTCCTGCGCTTCGGCTGGGGTGATCGCGAATACTATCCGGCGGCCCGCCCTACCCTTGCCATGACGCTGAACGCGGCTTTGGCGCCGACGCCCGCGGTGCTGCATGTCGTCGCCCTGCTGGAGCCGGCCCTCGCCCGAGCCGCCGAAGACGAGGTGCGGACGATCCTTCTCACCGCCGATCAGCTCCGGCGGCTCTATCTGGCCATCGACGGCCATGTCGATCGCGCCGGGGCGGCACGTGCCATGGCCCTGAGCGAGGGTTCGACGCGCAACAGTCGTTTCTATCCCGCCACCGGTCGCTTCCACCTGTTCAATACCTGCAACACCTGGACCGCGCGGCTGCTGGAGGATATCGGTTATCCGGTCAGGGCAAGCGGGGTCATCACGGCGGAGGAAGTGATGCGTCAGCTCCGCCCGCGCTGATCCGCCGCCTCGTTCCGCTTGGCGGGCGCGATTTCGGGATCCTCGGCAGCGAGGTCGGGCTCGCCAAGGCGCGCCAGCATTATCTGACGCACCGCGTCGCGCAGGCCGACCATGGCGGCCCAGTCGGCGCCGCGCGGCAGCAGGGGAGGAAGGAACTCGGCCTCGATGGTCGCGCGTCGGGGAAACCACTGGCCGCCGCGCAGCGCGGCACGCGTGCCTCGCAGCACCACGGGCACGACCGGCAGTCCGGCCTGGGCCGCAACCCAGAAAGCGCCGAGGCGGAAGGCTAGCAGGCCGGGCCGGCGGGAGAGGGTGCCTTCAGGGAAGACGACGACCGGCATGCCCTCGCGGGCCCTGCGCAGGACCTCGCTCGCGCCCCCCGCGGCGGCGTCCGGCTCGAAACGTTCGACGAAGACCGCGCCAATGCGTCTGAGGAACGGGCCGGCGATCCATTGCCTGGAGAGTTCCATCTTGGCCACGAAGCTTGCGGGCGCGTCCAGCAGCGCCAGGAGCATCAACGAGTCGAGATAGCTGGCGTGATTGGCCACCAGCACCGCCGGTCCGACGCGCCCGGGCGGCGGCGAAACCAGCCGCGGCGAGAGGCTCGTCGCGGCGAGAAAGGCGCGGGCGCCTCCCCGCACGACCCGCCAGCGGATCGCGCGCCCCGGCAGGAGCATCACTGCGCACCAGGTCGCGGCGCCGATCAGGCCGAGGCAACTCCAGAACCAGGCGGCATGAAGATGTTCGGTCAACATGCGCCAGCCGCGCGCCGCCCGCTGCGGCAATCCTTGCGCCGCCAGTCGGGCAAGTTGCAGCCAGGCCGGCAGCGGCGCCCTGCCGATGGCGCCGCGTTCGTAGAGCTCCCTGCAGGCGCTGCGGCGGATCTTGCCGCTCGATGTCTTGAGCACCGAATGGGGCGGTGCGAGCACGATCTCGTCCGGCGGCGCATCGAGGAGCGAAGCGGCGAGTTCGGCGATCCGCCGGCGCAGCGCCTCGCGCCGCTCCGCATCCTGTTCCCTCGTCTCGGCGACGACGACGAGGCGTTCGGTTCCTTCGCCTTCGGCGCGCGCGCCGAAGGCCGCGACGCAGCCGCGCCGGATGCCCGGAATGTCGCCCACCGCTTCCTCCAGCTCCTGCGGATGGATGTTGCGGCCGGCACGGATGATGATGTCCTTGCTGCGTCCGGTGAGGACCAATTCGCCATCGATGCTGTAACCGAGGTCCCCGCTCTCCAGCCATTCGCCGTCGAACAGGGCGCGCGTGCGTTCGGGATTGTCCAGATAGCCTTCGGTCGACGAGGGGCCGCGGAACTGCACGCGACCCTCGCGCCGGTCCGGCAGTTCGCGTCCCTGCGCATCGGCAAGGCGTATCTGGTGACCAGGCAGCGCGTGCCCGCAGGCGACCAGTTCCAGCGCCCCCGCATCGTCCGCTTCGACCGGGCGGGCGACGCCGGACCGCAACAGGGCGCCACGGTCGATGCGGTCCACCAGCGGCGGACGGCCGATCGCCGGAAAGGCAAGGCCGACCGCGCATTCCGCCAGGCCATAGACGGGGAGCATGGTCTCCGGGCGGAAGCCGTAGGGCGCGAAGCGCGTGGCGAAGGCCCGGATGGTGGCGGCACTCACCGGCTCGGCTCCGTTCGCGGCGACGCGCCAGGACGAAAGGTCGAGCCCGGCAAGCTCGGCTTCGGGGATCTTCGCCAGGCAGAGTTCATAAGCGAAGTTGGGCGCCGCCGAGAGCGTGCCGCGATGGCGGTGAATGGCGCGCAGCCAGCGTTCCGGGCGCGAAAGGAAGTGCAGCGGCGACATGATGACCGCCAGCGCCCCGTGATAGAGGCTGCCGAGCCAGGCGCCGATCAGGCCCATATCGTGATAGAGCGGCAGCCAGCTCACGAAAACATCGGCGGAATCGGCGCGCAGCGCGCTGCCCATGGCACGGATATTGGCCAGCAGGTTGGCGTGGCTCAGCACCACGCCCTTTGGATCGCCGGTCGATCCGGAAGTATACTGGACCAGAGCCATGTCGCCGGCCTGGCGGCGCAGCGGCCGCTCCAGCGGCGTGCCGGCCGCAAGCTCGGCGAGCGTTGCTTCGCGCGCCCGCAAATCCACATGGCCACGCAGGAAGCCGGCAAGCCTGCGCCCTTCCTCCGGCAGGATCAGCAGGCGTGCCGAGGCATTCCGGAGGATTGCCGCCTGCCGGCGCAGATGTTCCTCGATCTGCGAGGCGCGATAGGGCGGATAGACCGGCACGGGCACCGCGCCGGCGAACTGCACGGCAAAGAAGGCAGTCAGAAAGTCGGGGCCGGTCGGCAGCATGAGTGCGACCCGTTCGCCCGGGGCGATGCCGCGTTCCATCAGTCCGCCGGCCGCTTTCAGCGCGCCATGCCAAAGATCGCCATAGCTCAGGCTGCCGGCATTCTCGCCTTCGAAGCGCACGTGAACCCGCTCGCCATGGCGCGCCACGTGCCACTCCAGCATCTCGGAAAGGCTTGATGCCTCGGCGGGGAACGGCTCGGCCGCCGGCCGCGCCGGCCCAGCGGGCGCCGCTTCTTCCTCTTTCCGCGTGGCGTTTTCCGGCCGCGCCGCAGCGATGGCGATCTCCAGATCGCGCAGCGTCTCGGCCTCGGCCAGGATCTTTTCGCCCAGGCGGACCGCGAAGGCGCGCTCCAGGCGCATCAGAAGCTCGACGCGCCCGAGGCTGTCGAGGCCGAGATCGTGGTCGAGACGGCTTTCGTCGGCTAGTCGCGGCACCGCCCGCTCCGGGCGCAGCTCGCGCAGCAATTCGGCCACGATCCGGTGCAGCCTGGCGCGCAGCACCGGTTCGTGGGAAAGCGGTCCATCGGAAGAAGGCTGCGCCATTTCCGGCATCCCGGATCGCTGCCGCGCCGGCGAGGGCGTCTACTTCACCGTCACGCAGGTGCAGTCGGCAAGCTGGGTCACCTTGGACGAGACACTGCCGAGAAGCAGCCCGCCAACGCGGCCCAGGCCCCGTCGGCCCATGACCAGCAAGTCTACTCCATCCTTGCGAACATGGTCGCTGATGATGCTGGCCGGGTCGCCGAATTCGAGCAGCGTCGCCGCCTTGACGCCCTTGCGCATGGCCTCGGCCTCGGCCGAGGCCAGCAGGCCGCGCGCCGCCTCCTCGATGATTTCGTGTTCGCTCGCCCGCACATGCTCGATGCGGGCGTAGGCTTCGAGTTGCGGCGGGATGCTGAGGCTGCCGGGATCGGCCACCACGTGCAGGAAGGTCAGGCTGGCGCCATAGCGGCCGGCCAGATCGCAGGCCACCTGGATGGCCCGGCCGGCAGGAGCCGATCCGTCGATCGGGGCGAGAATGCGCGTGAACATGGGGCGGCCTCCCTATCCCCGGGTCCGGGCAAATCCCGTAACTGGGAAAAAATGATAGGCGGGCTGCTTCCCTGGTGCCTTGACCTGTATCAAGGCGCCGCCGGTTGCGCCCTTGATCCGCGTCAATGCGTCCGGCCCGGCCTGGACCAGAATAAGCAACTAATCCTGCCGGGGTCCGGCGAAGGCGAGGGGAGGCGAGCATGCGCGTGCGTGACATCATGACCAGTGCGGTGATCACTGTCGGTCCGGACGTTCCGGTCTCGGAGATCGCGCGGCAACTCGTCGAGCACCGGATCAGCGCCCTGCCGGTGGTGGACGGGGAAGGCAGGCTGCTCGGCATCGTCAGCGAGCGCGACCTGCTGCGCCGGCACGAGATCGGCACCGAGGGGCGCCACAGCCGATGGGTCGAGTTCCTGCTCGACGACGCGACCCTGGCACGCGAGTACCAGAAGTCCCATGGCGCCCGCGCCCGCGACGTGATGACGAGGCACCTCGCCTGCATCGGGGAGGATGCGGGGCTTGCCGATCTGGCCGAGCTGATGGAAACGCGCAAGGTGAAGCGCGTGCCGGTGGTGCGGGACGGGCGGCTGGTCGGCATCGTCAGCCGCGCCGATCTGGTACGCCAGATCGCAAAGGCCGCACTGGCGGAGAAGCCGGCCCCGGGCAAGATTGGCGATGCCGAGATCCGCGCCGAACTTGAGAAGCGCATGGCGCGCGAGAGCTGGGTCGGCGGGATGTTCCTGCAGACCAGCGTCCAGGACGGCGTGGTGGAATTTTCGGGCCTGATCAGCGCGGTCGAGAAGCGCGACGCGCTGCGCGCCCTCGCCGAGGCGGTGCCCGGCGTCAGCAAGGTCGTGGACAATACCAGGGTCGGCCAGCTCAACATCGCGCCCTGAGCGCGATGCTGCAGGTTCCGGCTCCCTTGCCGGCGGCACCGAAGCGGCCCAGTATGGGGCCGTCAGCGAAGGGGCGCGTCACGGCGTGGAACGATACGAGACCTTGACCACCGAGGAGGCGCTGAAGCGCGCGTGGCATTCGAAGATCCTGGCGCTCCATCAATACTGGAAGTCGATCCATCCGCAGGAGGGCCTGCCCTCCCGCCGCGATCTGGACCCGATCGACATTCCCCAGCTCCTGCCCAGCATCTGGCTCCTCGACGTGCAGCGCGATCCCTGGCGTTTCCGCTACCGGCTGATGGGAAGCCGCATCGTCGCCACCATGGAGGGGCAGCGCAACTATACCGGCCGCTGGCTCGACGAGGTGCATCCCAACTTCCGGAGCGAGGAGGGCGTCGAGCAGCGCTATGTCCGCGTGGCGACGGAAGGCCGGCCGTCCTGGCGGCAGGGCCGGCCGAGTTTCCGGCTGGTGCGGGACTGGGTCTCGATTCAGAACGTGGTCCTGCCGCTGGCAAGCGACCATGTGCAGGTCGACATGCTGCTCTGCGGGTCGGTGATGCTCAACGCGAAGGGCGAGGAACAGGCGCTTTGAGCGCGGGCAGCGCCTCGATCTGCTCGGGATGCGTTACCTCGATCATCGGTCCGTTCAATCGTCGCAGCCAGCCACGCACGCGGACCGTGCGGCCGGCGAACTTTGCCGGATCTTCTCCCGCCTGCTGGAACAGGCGAAGGTTGCGTCGCGCGATGCGGATGGTGAAGTCATCGCGCCAGTCGGCGCCGAAGTTGAGGTAGAGGTGATCGCGCACCTGATCGGCGCGCAGGACCCGGCCCTCGACCAGTTGAAACGTGTCGATCAATTGCGCCACTTCGCCATGCTGGCGAACCCGGTAATGGTCGAGCCGCCAGATGCCGAGGCGCGCGGCCCGCGCCGCCGCTTCGAGCGCCAGCATCTCGCGCGCCGCGGACCGGTTGTCGGGGAATGTATAGACGCGGGCCATGCCGCCTTCCAGCATCGCGCCCTGGAGCCAGCGGCCCTCTGCCGTCACCAGATGCGCGAGCAGCCTGCCGTGCCGGTCTTCCCGCGCGCCGCCGAAATGCGGCGTGACGCTGGCGCGCAGCGCCATTCGCTCCAGCGCCGCCTTGGCCTCCTCGGCCAGCGGCCAGGTCGGGAACCCGGCCCGCCCGAGCGGCAGCTTGGGCGCCTGGATGCCGACCAGGCGCACTTCCCTTCCATCATCGAGACGGAGCGTGTCGCCGTCGATCACGGTGACGACCAGCCCCGGCGGTCCGGCCGGCAGTCCGGCGGGCAGGCTGCTGGCGGAAGCCGCCACCACCTGCGCGAGCAGGAGCGCGAGCAGCGCGAGGAGCCAGGCGATGGGGGCGGGATGCGCCATCCCCGAGGCTTAGCGGGTTTCACCTGCCGATGGAAGTGCCGCGCCGGCATGCCCAAATCCGCCGCTGGCCTCGGCCCCGCGGCCTGTGAGAGAATGCCGAGACGGCGCTCGAAGAGATGGATGGACGCGATGAAGAGACGCTGGCTGGCGGTTGCGGGGCTGACCCTGCTGATGGGATTCTCCGGTGTCCAGGCGGCCCATGCGCAATTTACGTTCCGCTCGCTCGAGGAAGAAAAGCGCATCGGCGCGGAAACCCATCCGAAGGTTCTCGAGGAGTTCGGCGGCGCCTACGACGATCCGCAGATCGGCGCGTATTTCGCCACCATCGCCGGAAGGCTGGCGGCCAATTCCGACAATCCGCAGATCGGTTACACCTTCACCCTTCTGAACAGCCCGGTCCTAAACGCCTTCGCCCTGCCCGGCGGCTATGTCTATATCACGCGCATGATCGTCGCCCTGGCGAACGACGAGGCGGAGGTTGCGGGCGTGATCGGTCACGAAATCGGCCATGTAACCGCACGTCATGGCGCGCAACGCGAGACACAGGGCATTTTCGCCGGCATTGGCTCGGTGATCGCGGGTATCGGCGGCGCCATCCTTGGCGTGCCGGAACTGGGCCAGATCGGGCAGGTGGTGGGCGCGGCCTATGTCAGCAAGTACTCGCGCGACCAGGAATTCGAGGCCGACAGCATTGGCGTGCGCATCCTGAGCCGCACCGGCTATGACCCCTATGCCATGTCGAATTTCCTGGCATCGATGGGCGCCTTTACCGATCTCGACACGCGCCGGCTCGGCGGGCAGCCGCGCGGCGCCAGTCTTTTCGATTCCCACCCGCGCGCGCCCGATCGCGTGGTGCAGGCCATCCGTCAGGCGGGTATCCAGGCCAACGGCGCGCCGACGGTGCGCAACCGCGAAGAGTATCTGCGGCGGATCGATGGCATGCTCTATGGCGACGATCCGCGCGAGGGCCTGGTCAAGGGGCGGACGTTCATCCATCCCGACCTGCGCATCACTTTCACCGTTCCCGAGCGGTTCAATCTGGTCAATCAGCCGGCGGCGGTCGTGGCGCAGGGACCGGGCGGAGCGGGCATCAAGTTCGACCTGGAGCGCGACCGCAATCGCGCCGCCGCCGATCCTTACACCTATATCGAACGGATCTGGACCAACGATGGCCAAACCCGCGGCCTGGAACGGATCGACATCAATGGATTTCCGGCAGCGACCGGCACCCGTCAGGCACGCACGCGCAGCGGGCAGAATGTCGATGTGCGCCTGATCGCCATCCAGGGCGGCGGCGGCATGCTCTATCGCTTCCTGTTCGTGACGCCGGCGGCCGAGACGCGCAATCTGGAACTGGGCCTGCGGCAGACCGCCTACAGCTTCCGCGGCATCAGCGCGCAGGAAGCCGCGCAGGTACGGCCCTTGCGCATTCGCGTGCATCGGGTGCGCAGCGGCGAGACGGAAGAAAACCTGGCGCGCTATATGCCCGACAATGGCTTCGCGCTCGAGCACTTCCGCATTCTCAACGCCGTTTCACCCGAACGCCCGCTGCGGCCCGGGCAGCTCGTGAAGCTGGTCACCGAATAGGGATCAGACGGCCTCGCCGGCGGCGCGCTCGATCGAGACGCGGAGCTTGCGCAGCGCCTGATGCTCGATCTGGCGCACCCGCTCCTTGCTGATGCCAAGTTCCCGGCCGAGGAATTCCAGGGTGACGCCCTCTTCCTTGAGGCGGCGTTCGTTGATGATCGTCCGCTCCCGCGGGCTCAGTTCGCGCAGCGCCTGCATCAGCCAGCGCCCGCGCGTCGCGCCATCGCGTGTCATCAGCACGGTGGCTTCCGGGTCGGGGCGCTCGTCGACCAGGATGTCCTGCCATTCCGTCTCGCCGTCCTCGGCCAGCGGCGCATTGAGCGAGCGGTCGCCCGCCTGCAGGCGCATCTCCATGTCCATGACATCGCCGATGCTCACATTGAGGGCGCGCGCGATCTTCTCGCGCGCCTCCGGCTCGAGCGGGCGGTCGCTGCCGCCATCGATGCGCGCGCGCAGCCGCCGCAGGTTGAAGAACAGCGCTTTCTGCGCCGAGGTGGTGCCGGTGCGCACGATCGACCAGTTGCGAAGCACGAAATCCTGGATGGATGAACGTATCCACCAGCTTGCATAGGTGGAGAAACGCACGCCGCGTTCCGGCTCGAACCGGTTGGCGGCCTGCATCAGCCCGATATTGCCTTCCTGGATCAGATCACCGATCGGCAGTCCGTAATGGCGGAAGCGCGACGCCTGTGCCACGACGAGGCGCATATAGGCGGTGACGAGCCGGTGCAAGGCGGCGCTGTCGCCGCGCTCGCGCCAGGCGCGTGCATATTGCTGTTCCAGCTCGGCGCTGAGCAGGGGCGCGCGCATCGCCGCCTTGATGTAGCGTCTGTTGGATCGCTGGGTTTCCGGCGTATCGATATGGGTCATGTCCACCTCGCCTGCGCTGCACTCTGCAACGCATTTACGGGGCGGGCGCCAGTTTGGATGAGTTACAAACTGGCTCTCAGGCCTCGAGCCAGTCGACCGGCTGACCATCCGCGTCGAAGCAGGCGGCGGCAAGACTGCCGCCTCGGCCCGCGCCGCCATCGATGGTAGCGGAATACGGCCCGAGCCCGGTTCTCGGCTCCTTGCGGCAGTAACCGCTCACCACCATGCGGAAGCTTTCGAACGGCTGGGTCAGGTCGGCGAAGGCCGCGCTGCCCCACCAGAAAGCATCTTTCTGCTCGCCAAGCGGGCGCGCCGGATCGATGCCGGCATGGACGAAGAGCAGCCGTCGATCGTCGGTATAGGCGGCGCGCCGGAGCGCGGCGAGAAGTTCGTCATGGCCCGGATGGGCCCGCACCGCCTCCCGCAGCCGCTGCGTCCAGCGGGTGAGGGCCATCACACCGTCGCGGGCGCGCGCCTCGAATTCCTGCGGATTGCCGCCATAGGCGCGCAAGGTCTGCTCGACGCCCTGGCCCATCATCCAGCGAAAGACCTCGCGTGGCTGCGAGGCCATCTGGATCTGCATGAGCTTGCGGAACATTTCCTCCTGCGCGCCACGCAGGAAAACAATGTCGCCGGGCTCCATCCCGGGCATGCACAGAAGTTCGCGCCGGAACAGCAGCATCTCGTCGATGGTCGCCGGGATCTCCGGCCCGAGGCCGAGATAGTTCCCGAGATAGACGATGCGGTCGCCGCGGCGGTAACGCTCCGCCATCTGGTCGTGCAGCCGCTTCAGCCGCCCCGCTTCACCATGGATGGCGGCGATCGCCCAGATTCGGCGTGCCTGATGCAGGACGCCGAATATCTCGTTGGAGATGAAGCTCATGATTCGAGCGGATCATCGGAGTGATTCGACCGAAAAGCAAGAAAAGGGGCTCGCCAAAACTAGTTTGGCGAGCCCCCGCTCCCATCTCCCAGCACGCGTAAAACCGTGATGGCGCCGGTTCAGGCGGCGCGCAGCATCTTTTCCAGCCGTTCCGTTGCCTGTTCCTCGTCGATTCGCTCGACTGCGGCCAGTTCGCGCACCAGCCGGTCGCGGGCCGCCTCGTAGATCTGGCGCTCGCTGTAGGACTGGTCCGGCTGGCCGGCATTGCGGTGCAGGTCGCGCACCACCTCGGCGATGGCGATCGGGTCGCCGGAATTGATCTTCGCCTCGTATTCCTGGGCCCGCCGGCTCCACATCGCCCGCTTGATCCGCGCCCGACCCTTCAGGGTCTGCAGCGCCGTCTTCATCTTCTGCGGCGAGGAGAGCTTGCGCATGCCAACCGACTGCGCCTTGCCGATGGGCACGCGCAGGATCATCTTGTCCTTCTCGAACTCGATGACGAAGAGTTCGAGCTTGGTGCCGGAAATCTCCGTCTTCTCGACGCGAAGGATCTTGCCCACGCCATGGGTCGGGTAGACGACGAAATCGGTCGGCTGGAAATCGAGCTTGCGCGGCTCGAGCTTTTTCACTTCGGCTTTTGCTTCCGGCTTCTTCACCTCGGGCTTGGCCAACTCGACCACGGCTTCCGGCCGGCTCGCCTCGACCTTCTTCTGTTCCGGCTTGCGGGGCTCCGCCTTCCTGGGCTCCGGCTTCTTCGCCTCGGCTTTCTTCGCGGCAGGCTTCTTCGGTTCGAGCTTGTGTATCTGGGCCGACTTCCGGGGCGGCTCGGCTTTCCTGGCGTCTGCTTTCTTCGCTTCCACTTTCCTTGCTTCCTTTGTCTCGGCCTTCCCGCCCACGGCCTTGCGCTGCTCACTTCGGGTTGCATCCGCCTTCCGGGTCTCGCCCTTGCGCGAGGCGGCCCTGGCGGCATTCTTTGCTGCCGGTGTCCGGGAGACACCGGCCTTCTTCGCGACGGCTTTGTTCGGCATGGATTCTTCTCTCAGGGCTGACCTGCGGCGCGTCTCACTCGAGGCACAATCCTGGACGGGCGGCAGTCAGCGAATGCCGCCGGAACCAGTCGACACTTCACGAAAAAGCTGGAGGCACCGACCAGCGCACCCCGCGATCCCGCAGGGATCCTGCGGTGGCCAGGCGGCGATCCAACAGCCATTCACATAATAATAATATCACAAATTTCCACGGCCGTGCAGCCGCCATGAAAGGAAAACATCCAATCTATGGAGGAATATTATCGTAAATCGGCCGGGATTCGGAAAATTACCCCCAGCCGATCGCCAGATTCACGTGCCCTTTCCGGGATTTGGGCTGAAGAACTGATCGAACTTGTTCTTCTGATCCTTGAACGCGTCCGCGTCTTCGGGCGCCGCGCCCTTGCGCGTGATGTTCGGCCATTTCTCCGCATATTCGCGGTTCAGTTCGAGCCAGCGGGCGACCGAGGCATCGGTGTCGGGAACAATGGCCTCCGCCGGGCATTCCGGCTCGCAGACGCCGCAATCGATGCACTCGTCCGGATGGATGACCAGCATGTTCTCGCCTTCGTAGAAGCAGTCCACCGGGCAGACTTCCACGCAGTCCATGTACTTGCACCTGATGCAGGACTCAGTCACGACGTAGGTCATTTGCCTCTCCAGTCTCCTCGGCCGCTGCCCATGGATGCGGGGCGCCGCCAACTATCCCAATTTCGTTCCCGGATCAAGCCCGGCTTCGGTCCGCGCCGCCGCCGCCCGCTTGCGCGCCGCTCCGTTCTCCTGGTCGCTCACATACAGAAGGCCGGCGATGCGCCGCATCAGGTTGGCCTCGTAATCGTCCACCGACCCGTCGGCAAGGACGATGCGCCAGATCAGCTCCATCAGCGCCACCCGCTCCTCGTGGCTGTAGGCTTCCTTGACCGGCCGCGTGAAGCGCACGAGGTCGTGGCTGTCGCCGCGTTCCACCCCGGCCGACGCGACCAGCCGGCGGGTCTCTTCCTCGCTCAGCCCGAACCAGTGCCTGAGCCCGTCCTCGATCGCCAGACGCTCGATCGAGCTGAAATCCCGGTCCATCTCCGCCGCCTCGATCAACAGCGCGGCGACCGCGATACGCGCATCGGCGCGCCCCGAACCCGGCGCGACGCGCTCGCCGGTCAGGATCCTGCGCAGCCGTGTCAGCATGGGCCTCCGTAGCATTTCGCCGATACCGCTTCAACCCCGGCACTATTGTGGGATTGATCACGCTTCGCGGCGCGCGCCGGCCGGCCGGGTCATTGCCTCTTTACCGGGGCCGCTCGCCGCGCCAGTATGCCCCGCGCCGCCACCGCACGTGCCGCCCCGCCCTCCAGGACCCGAACAGACGCCTCCCATGTTCTTCGAACTCGACCCCAGCGCGGTCAGTGCCTTCATCCAGGTCATCATCATCGACATCGTCCTCTCGGGCGATAACGCGATCGTGATCGGAATGGCCGTGGCCGGCCTGCCGCGCGAGGATCGTGGCAAGATCATCTTCTTCGGAATTGTCGCCGCGACCCTGATGCGCGTCGGCTTCGCCTCGATCGCCATTCCGCTGCTGAAGATCATCGGCCTGACCCTTGCCGGCGGCATCCTGCTGGCCTGGGTCGCCTGGAAGATGTGGCGCGAGCTGCGCGCCGGCAGCACGGCCGATATCGAGCTGGAAGGCGAGGAGCCGGACTATGGCAAGCCGGTGCAGGGCAAGACCCGCGCCCAAGCCATTACGCAGATCGTGCTGGCCGATGTCTCCATGTCGCTCGACAACGTGCTGGCGGTGGCCGGCGCGGCCCGCGACCATCCCTATATCCTGATCATCGGCCTGGTACTGTCCATCGCGCTGATGGCAGTGGCCTCCAACTTCATCGCGCGCCTGCTCAACCGGCATCACTGGATCGCCTATGTCGGCCTGCTGATCATCGTCTATGTCGCGCTCGACATGATCTGGCGCGGCGGGACGGAAATACTGCGGGCGACCGGGAATATCTGAGACCGGCGCTATCCGCCGATTTCCTCGTAGAGCAACTGTGCTTCCGCCGGCGGTCCGCGACGCAGCCCGATGGCCAGAAGGCGGACGACGCGGATGCGCTCGCCCTGCGGGAAGGTGAGCACGTCGCCCGGTCGCACCGTCGTCGCCGGCTTGAGCACGTTGAGCCCGTTGATGCGCAGCCGTCCCGAACAGCAGAGGCGCGCCGCGCCGCCGCGCGTCTTGAAGAACCGGGCGTGCCAGAGCCACTTGTCCACCCGGATGGACAGGCTTCCGCTCATCCCGAGGCAACCAGCTCCTTCAGCTTCGCGAAGGGTGAACTCCCGTCGGGCTCCGGCGCGAGCCCGCGCTTCTGGCGCACCCGCCGGCGTCGCGCCTGCACGAGCGGTCCGGCATCGGAGGGGCGCAGTTCGAATCCCAGCACGCGCAGGATGCGCGCCGTCTGCTCGCCATCCAGCCCGAGCACGGCAAGCAGCCCGGCGGAGAGCGGCTTCGGCCCATCGGCCACTTCCGCCGCCGTCCGCTGCATCAGCCGCTCCAGCATGTCGATGCGGATCGCCAGCCTGTCGATGCGCTGGAAACCCATGGCAAGCCAGAGCCCATCGGCGATCTCCCCGTCGGCCGGCAGGACGAAGCGGCCCGGCGGGCGGGCCGGCGGCAGGAGCTCTCCGTGCTGCGCGCACCAGAGCATGGCAGCCATGCGCTGTGCTGCGGGCTTGACCAGAAGGGGCATATAGACCCAGCGCCGGCCAAGCCGGACGCCGAGCGCGGCAAGGCGCTTGCGCTCCATCGGGTCCAGTTCCGAGATCTGCCGGGCAAGCTGGCGGCGCGCCACCTTGCCGAGCCCTTCCACGAGCTGGAAGGCGATGCCGCGCGCGCCGGCCGGAAGGTCCGCCGTCTCGAGGCGGCGCAGCACGCGCAGCCGCACGCCGATTTCCCGGGCGAGCCAGTCTGTCATGCGCTTCTGGATCGCTTCCCGCGCACCCCCATCCAGCAGCTCGCCGCCGATCAGGCGCAGCCGCGGCCGCAACGGATGATCGCCGGGCATGAGGCGCCCCAGCGGCTCGCCCCGCCAGGCCAGGCGCAGTTCGTCGTCGAGGGCGAATTCATCGTCGCCGGCACGCATGAGGAGACGCGCGCGCTGCCGGAACGCGCCATGCAGCGAGCGGTTGGCGGCGGCGCGGAGCGCCCGGCCGTCCGTTCCGGCAGCGGAGAGGTCGGGAATGAAGGAAAGCCCGAGCAGCCGCCCGAGATGCTGCCCCGCGACGCTGACCGCGCCGGTCCCGTCGACGCTGGCGGAAAGCGTCTCCCGATCCTTGAGCCGGCTCATCAGCACCGCGGTCCGCCGGTCGACGAAACGCTGGGTCAGCCGTTCGTGCAGGGCGTCGGAAAGCCGGTCCTCGATGGCCCGGCTGCGTTCCTGCCAGTGCGCCGCGTCCGCGAGCCAGTCCTCGCGGTGGGAGATATAGGTCCAGGTGCGGATATGGGCGATGCGCTGCGCCAGCGTGTCGATGTCGCCCTCGGTGCGGTCCTGCGCCGCCACCTGCCGCGCCACCCAGTCGGCCGGCAGCCGCGCCTCGCCCTGGGCCAGGGCGCGGAAGATCTGGCCGAGCAGGCGGACATGGCTATCGTGCGAGGTCTTGCGGAAATCCGGAATCTGGCAGACCTGCCACAGCAGCCGCAGCAGGTCGCGGCGCCCGAGCAGGGGCGCGATGTCCGCCTGCCGCGCGAGCTGGCCGAACGCCAGATAGTCGTCCGCATCGCGCGCCCGCAGCAGACATTCGAGCGGCGGCGGGCGGTCGAGCGAGCGGATCAGCGACTCGGGGTTGGCGAAATCGAGATCGCTGTTGCGCCAGCGCGCCTGGCGGATCGGATCGAAGCGATGCCCCTCGACGCGCTCCACCAGTTCGCCCGAGAGTGCCTCGAGTTCGGCCGTGGTTCCGAACGTGCCGTCGTTCATATGCCGTCCGGCCCGCCCCGCGATCTGCGCCACCTCGCCCGGATAGAGCTGTCGCGGCAGCTCGCCGTCGAACTTGCTGAGCTCGGCGAAGGCGACATGCTCTATCGCCATGTTGAGCCCCATGCCGATCGCGTCGGTGGCGACCAGGAAATCCACCTCGCGCGCCTGGAACATCGCCACCTGCGCGTTGCGCGTGCGGGGCGAGAGCGCGCCCAGGACCACGGCCGCCCCACCGCGCTGGCGGCGCACCAGTTCGGCGATGGCATATACGTCCTGTGCCGAGAAAGCGACGATGGCTGAACGCTTGGGCAGGCGGGAGAGCTTGCGGTGTCCGGCATAGGAAAGCCGGGAAAGGCGGGGCCGCGAGATGAATTCCACGCCGGGCACCAGCCGGCGGATCAGGCCCTGGGCGGCGTCGGAACCGAGGAACATCGTCTCCTCGCGGCCACGTGCGCGCAGCAGCCGGTCGGTGAAGACATGGCCGCGATCGGCGTCGGCGCAGAGCTGGATCTCGTCCACGGCCAGGAAGTCGAAGGAACGCTCGAGCGGCATCGCCTCGACGGTGCAGACATGCCAGCGCGCGTGCGCCGGCTCGATCCGCTCCTCACCGGTGATCAGAGCCACCCGGCTGCGCCCCTTGGCGGCGGCGATCCGGTCATAGATCTCGCGGGCAAGCAGGCGCAGCGGCAGGCCGATGATGCCGCTGGCATGGCCGAGCATCCGCTCGACCGCCAGATGGGTCTTGCCGGTATTGGTGGGGCCGAGCACCGCGACGACGCGGCGCTCCCCGGTGACGGGCGGGGATGCCATGTCTGCAAAGTGTGGCGTTTCGCGCCCCGATGGCAAGGGCGCAGTGGCGCCGCTTCTATTCCTGCAGGGAATGGGCCTGCCTTGCGTCGATCTCGCTTACCTCCGCGTCCAGCACCCGGTAGACCCGGTCGGCGATATCGACCCAGGCCGGCTTGTGGGTGATCGCAAGGATGGTGAGCCTGCCGGCCTGCGCGCGGACGTTGCTGCAGATCTCCGCCTCGGTCTCGGGATCGAGCGCGCTGGTCGCCTCGTCCAGCACCAGCAGTTTCGGCCGGTGCACGAGCGCCCGCGCCAGCGCAATCCGCTGCCGCTGGCCGCCGGAAAGCCGCCCGCCGCGCTCGCCGACCACATAGTCCAGGCCGCCGGGCAGGCTCGCCACGAAATCATGTGCACCGGCCTCGCGCAGCGCCTGCTCCACATCCGCCCGCGACAGGGTCGCATCGCCAAGCGTGACGTTCTCGAGAATCGTGTCGTGGAACAGCATGACATCCTGCGGCACGTAGCCGATGGCGCCACGCCACGAATCGAGATCGAATTCCTCGAGCGGCTCTCCGTCGATCAGGATCTCGCCACGGTCGGGCCGGTGCAGGCCGAGAATCAGGTCGGCGATGGTGGTCTTGCCGGCGCCGGAGGTGCCGATGATCGTCGTGATGCGGCCGGCCGGTACTTCAAGATTGACGTCGCGCAGCACTGGCCGCGTCGCATAGGCGAAGGACACGTCGACGAACCTGATGCCGGTCTGCAGCCGGGGTTCGCGCAGGCCCGTGGAGACCTCCCGCTGCCGGCCGGCCTCTTCGATGGTGCGGCGGATGCTGTAATAGGCCGCTTCCGATATGGCGATGATCTGCACCTGGCGCTGGGCGCGGCTCATCTGGCTGATGGTCTTGACCATCAGCAGCCCGACGACGACCAGCGGCGCCGCGTCGAGCTGCCAGAAATTGATGGCGAGATAGAAGGTCGCCGCCAGGAACAGGATAATCAGCAGGTCCGGGATCTTGTCCGCGGCTTCCTGGGTAAAGACAATGTCTTCCACCGCACGGTTCACCCGGTCCGCGTCGCTGCGCAGCAGGGCGCGGATGTGACGGTAGCTGTCCATGGCCTTGAGCGGCTTGATGCCGGTCACCACGTCGTTCAGCCGGCTGACCAGCCGCTCGATGAACATGGTCTGCTCGCCGCCGGCGCGACGAGCCATCCGCGTCACCCGGTGCATGATGATCGAGATGACGCCGCCGACCAGCAGCGAAAGCAGCGCCACCCGCCAGGAATAGAGGAAGGCGATGACCAGATAGATGGCACACTGGATCAGGTCGATCAGGAAGCGCACGGCCGCCTTGTAGGCGAGTGCCGCGCGGTTGCTTTCGTGACCGATCGAGGTGGCGAACCGCCCGACCGGATGGCGGATGAAATACGACCAGCGCGCATGCAACAGCCGCTCGATCAGCTCGACCCGCAGTTCGTTGGAGATCGCCGCAACCATGAAGCCGACATAGGACATGGCCGCAATCATCAGCGCCGCCTTGGCCGCCATGCAGGCCACCACCACCAGGAGCAGGCTGCCGAGATCGGGCTCGAGGCCGACCAGGGCCAGCAGCTCGCGCACCAGCATGTCGATCTGGCTGCTGCCGCCCGCGCCGCCCATGGCGACCGAGACCAGCGGCAGCAGCGATGCCCAGCCGATCCCCTCCACCATGCCGGCGAGGAACAGCAGCGCCATCATGGTGAGCTGGCGCATCATGCCGTGCGCGCGCACGATGCGCAGGATGCCGCGCAACCCCTGAAGCGTGTCGTCGAGCGTGAGGGCGTGACTCATCGTGCCGCTTTACTCCGGAATTCACAGCATAGCAGTGTCGGTTTCCAGGCCGAACAGCAACCGTCCCGCCAGTTCGAAGCTTGCCGGCGCGACCATCATGTGGCGGCTGGCGACATGCACGTCGCGGAAGCGCCGCTGCAACGGATTGCCAAGAAAGATCGCCGCCCCGCCCGCCGCTTCATGCATGGTGGAAACGATGCGCTGGGCGACGCGCGTGGCATGGCTGGCCGCCAGCCGAAGCTCGAGCCGCTGGTCGATGATCGTGCCCCCGGTCGCCCGCTGCCCCACGGCGCGTGCCAGATAGGCGTCCGCCGCCCGCCAGTCGGCCTCGGCGCCGGCGAGATCGGCCTGAAGCCTGGCCCGCTCGGCGAGCAGGCGGCGGGAGCCCTGCGGCCTTCGCGCGCGCGCCTGCAGGGTCAAGTCATCTATGGCGCCCCGCGCGATGCCAAGGCAGACCGCGGCCACGCCGAGGGCAAGCAGGCCGAAAACCGGCAGGCCGCCGGGAAGCCGCTCCGGATTGCCCGCGACCAGCGAGAGGCTGCGCTCTGCCGGCACGAATATGTCGCGCACCTCCATATCGCCGCTGCCGGTGCCGCTGAGGCCGAAGGATTGCCAGGTATCGTGGAGCCGCGCCTCGGCGGCGGGAAAGAAGAACTGTCTCGCCTCGCCGCTGCCGGCGACGCTCGCCCCACCCATCAGCCAGCGGCAATGAGCGCTGCCGCTTGCCCAGCTCCAGCGTCCGCTGAGCCGGTAGCCGCCTTCGACCGGCCTGGCCTCGCCAAGTGGTGCGAAGACCCCACCGGTCACCACCTCGTGGGCGCCGAAGATCTCCCGCGCGGCCGCGTCCGGCAGGTAGCAGGCAGTGAGTCCGGTGGTCGCGCCGATCATGGCGCACCAGGCGGGCGAGGCATCGGCCTCGGCAAGGCGGACAATTGCTTTCAGGAAATGCAGGGGCTCGACTTCGAGGCCGCCAAGCCGGGCCGGCAGCAGGGCACGAAAGAATCCGGCCTCGGCAAGTTCCCGCACGCTCGCTTCGGGCAACCGGCGCAGGCGCTCCGTTTCCTCCGCCCGCTCCGCGAGCGCGGCCTTGAGCCCGCCCGCCTCGGCGATCAGGTCAGGCATGGTTCGCCGTCATCTCCCGCACGTTACTGAAGCGCCGCATGGCTGCGGCGCAAAGAAAAGGCCGGCGCGATCGCCGGCCCCACCGGCAAGCCGGCCCTGCCTACTCGGCAGCCCGGAAATTGACGCAGATCAGCGATTTCTCCAGTTCGCCGATGCGCTCCCCGGTCTTGCCGCACTGATCGCCCTCCACCGGTAGCGCCTCGCCCGCCACGCAATAGAGCGTGCAATCGGCACAGACACCGAACTCCTTGATCCCATTCCGCTTCTGGAGGTCGTGCAGCAGCCGGCTCAGGCCCCGCACCAGTTCCGCGCCGGTATCGGCGCCGAGGCCGTTGACCGCCTGCTCGATGGCGAGGATCGGATCGCGCCGCAGGATGTCCTTGCCCTGTTCCGTCAGTTCGAGATGCACCGAACGGCGGTCATCGGTGCTGCGGGTGCGGCTGATATGACCCTTCGATTCCAGCGCGATCAGGGTCTGCGAGGCAGTTCCCTTGGTCGCCCCCAGGAAATCCGCCAGAGCACCCGGCGAACGCGAATAGCGATTGGCGCGCGCCAGATAGCGCAGGGCCTCCCACTGCGCCGGGTTGAGCCCGTCGACATACTGCAATTCGCGCGTGACGCGCGCCAGCCGGTCCACCAGCTCGGCGACTCGTTCGGCAACCTGCGGATTCTGGTTGGTCATGGAAAAGACATGATAGGGCGGTGGGATTGGGCTTGCAAGAAAGAGGGTGGGAGCGATTATAATAGCGAGTCGATATAGTAGCGAGTCTATGGTTAATTCGGGAGACGGACCATGAGCGAGATGAGCCATCCCATTGCCGCCGACAAGCTGGATCGCCGTTTTCTCTCGGCCGCGATGCGCTCGCCCATGCTGAGCCCCGAGCGGGAACGGCTGCTGGCGGAGCGCTGGCGCCACCAGGGCGACAAGGCGGCGCTGGATGAGCTGGTTTCCGCCTATCTGAAGCTCGTGATCTCGATTTCCGGCCGGTTCCGTGCCTATGGCCTGCCGCCGCAGGATCTGGTCCAGGAAGGCACGGTCGGCCTGATGCAGGCGGCCGCCCGCTTCGAGCCGGAGCGGGAAGTCCGCTTCTCGACCTATGCGGCATGGTGGATCCGCTCCGCCATCCAGGAATATGTGCTGCGCAACTGGTCGATCGTGCGTTCGGGAAGCTCGGCGAGCCAGAAGGCGCTGTTCTTCAACCTGCGCTGGCTCAAGGCCAAGCTCGAACGCGATGGCGACGCGCAGGGCAGGCTGCAGGCCAACGGCCGGATTTCCGAGGCGCTGGGCGTGTCGCTGCGCGAAGTGGAGCGGATGTCCGACCGGCTGGCGCAGCGCGACCAGTCGCTCAACGCCACCTTGGGCGAGGGCGGCCAGGACGAGATCGGCGACTTCCTCGTCGATCCCGGGCCGACGCCCGAGGAGATCGTGCTCGACCGGCGCGAATTCGGCGTGCGCCGGGACTGGCTTGGCCATGCGCTGAAGAAGCTGAGCGAGCGCGAGCGGATCATCGTCGATGCCCGCTTCCTGCAGGAGGATCGCCTGACCCTCGACGAGCTCGGGCAGCGGCTCGGCATCACCAAGGAGCGGGTGCGCCAGATCGAGCACAAGGCGTTCGAGAAGCTGCGCGAGAGCGTGCTCAAGCTCGCCGCAGCGCCGCCGGCCGCCGGCGCCTGAAGCGGGTCAGAGCAACCTGGCCGTGCGCGCCAGCGGCGCGGCGCAGGCCGCGTCGTCGTTGCGCACGTTGTTGACGCGGGTCGAGACTTCGATCGCTTCCAGAATGTCCTTCCCCGCCGGGCGAAGCAGTGCCCGCAGGCGCGCCGCATCGCTCGTGGCGGCAAGCCAGAGACCGAAGTCCGCCTCCTCCAGGATCGCCGGCATACGCTCATGGATCGGACGCAGCGTCTCGTTGGCGTCGGTGGTGACGATAGTGAAGGTTTCGAGCGGTTCCGCGCCGGCGCCGCGCCAGCTTTCCCAGAGTCCGGCGAAGGCGAGCGGCCTTCCGTCGCGGCGCCGGATCAGGTGCGGGCGCTTGCGGCCCTCGGCCGCCTGCCATTCATAGAACCCGTCCGCCGGCAGAATGCAGCGGCGCTTGCGGAACGCATCGCGGAACGCCGGCTTTTCCGCCAATGTCTCCGCCCGGGCATTGATCATCCTCGCGCCGATATCGGCGTCCTTCGCCCAGAAAGGCACCAGCCCCCAGCGCAGCAGCGCGAGATGGCGGCCATCCTCGCTCTCGCGCACCACCGGCGCGATCTGGGTCGGCGCCAGATTGTAGCGCGGCGCCAGATTGGGCCGCTCCGGAAACCCGAACAGTCGCGCCAGCGCTTCGACAGGTGTGGTGATGCTGTAGCGGCCGCACATTGCCCGCTCCCCCCGTTCATCCGGCAGATTATGTACGCCGAATGGCGGGAGGTGAAGTTTGCGCGCCCCGGGTCTTTCTTCCGGCGGCGGCGCGCCGTATATTGTCAACGATCGCAACGCTTCATGGATGGTGCGGAATGATCTCACGCCGCCATTTCCTTCGGTCGGGTGTCCTGCTGTCGGGTGTCGCGGGCGGCGTCGCCCTTGCCGGCGTGGCGGGCGGCGCGCGTGCCCTGTCCTTGGAAACGCCGACGCCCGAGGTCGAGGCGGCTCTGCGTGGCGCTTGCCAGTCACGCCGCGTGCACGCCTCCATCGAGGAAGAGATCGCCATGCTGCTGGATCGCGGCGAGCTGAGCGAGGAAGTCCGGCGCAAGCTGCGCGAAGGCAACGAATGCCCGCTCTGCGGCCAGCGACTGGCAGCGTTCTGCACCTGAACCGGCGCTCCGGCCGCCACTTCCGGGCAGTGTTGCTCGGGGTCGTGGCGGGGTCGTGCCTGTGGGCGGCACGGCCGGCGGCGGCCCATCCTCATGTCTGGATCGATGCCGACCTTTCCTTCGTCGTTCGCGACGGCAAGGTGCGCGCGCTCGATATCGTCTGGCGGTTCGACGAGTTCTTCAGCGCCCAGATGCTGCTCGACTTCGACCGCAACCGGGACGGCCGTCTTGACGCGGCGGAATTGCAGGCACTCTCCCGCCAGACACAGGCCTCGCTCGGCGAGTATTCCTTCTTTACCCATATCCGCCACGGCGAGCGCCGCCAGGCGGTGCGGGAGGTGAACGGCTTCCGCGTCGAGGTGGAGAAGGGCAGCGTCGTCTATCGCTTCACCGTGCCGCTCGAAGAGCCGGCCGATCCACGCCGTTCCCCGCTCGTGGTGGGTCTGTACGACGAAACCTATTTCGTCGACATCGCGCTCGATGGCAAGCGAGGGCTGCGTCTGGACGGCGAGCGGATCCCCGGCTGCCGCATCGACCATGGCGAGCGGGCCGAGGAGCCCATCTACTTCGGGTCGGTCTATCCGCTGCTCACGCGGCTGTCCTGTAATGCGGTTTGAACGGCGGGTGCGCTCGCTCGCCATCCTCCTGCTCGGCGCCCTGATGCTGCTGTGGCTGCCCGGGGCCGAGGCCAATCCCCTGACGGGCGGCGCGCCGCCGCCGCCGGCATCATCGGAAAGCGGCCCCTGGCAGCGGGCGATGCAGTACGTGATCGAGCGCCAGGGCGAGTTCCAGCGCCGCACCGCCGGCGCGATCCGCGAGTTGCGCGCTGGCGGCATCCAGGCACTGGGCGGACTTTTCCTGGTTGCGTTCCTGTATGGCGTCTTCCATGCCGCCGGCCCCGGCCATGGCAAGGCGGTAGTCGCCTCGTATCTGCTGGCCGATGGCCGGCAGGTGCGCCGCGGCCTGATGCTGGCGCTGCTGTCGGCCCTGGCCCAGGGTGTCACGGCGGTGCTTCTGGTCGGCATTCCGGCAGGGCTGCTCGGGCTGGCCGGCGGCGCGGTGCGCGATCTCGGACGCTTTCTGGAACTGGCCGGCGCCGCGCTGATCGCCGGGTTCGGTCTCTGGCTTGCCCTGCGCGTCCTGCAGGGTCGGCTGGACCATGCTCATGCTCACCATCATCATGGCCACGGCCATCATCATCACGCTCATATGACCGCGCCGGTGCAGGACGGCGGCACCGGGCGCCTTCTGGCGCTTGCCGGCGCGGTCGGCCTGCGACCCTGCAGCGGCGCGCTGCTCATCCTCGTCTTCACGCTGACCCAGGGTGTCTTCTGGGCGGGGATTCTCGCCACCTTCGTCATGTCGCTCGGCACCGCGGCGACGGTGGCGCTGCTGGCGCTGCTCGCGGTTCATGCCCGCGGACTGGCGGCGCGCCTGACCGGCGGGCAGACGCGCGGCGCAAGTGCCTTCCGGGCCATGACCTTCCTCGCGGCGCTTGCCGTCGCCGCCTTCGGCGCCCTGCTGTTCGCCGCGTCCTGGAACCGGGCCGGCCTGGTGTGAGCGTCAGCCGATGCGGCCGAGCGCGGGGAAAACCTCGAGTATGTAGAAGCCGAACTGGCTGAGCCCGCCGGTGAAAACGAGGATGCCGGTCGCGGCCAGGGCGAGGCCGGCGCCGAACTCGACCTTGCGCATGTGCCGGCGGAAGCGCCGCATGAAGCGCAGGAACGGGTTGATGGCCGCGGCGGCAGCCACGAAAGGAATTCCGAGGCCGAGCGAATAGACCAGCAACAGGCTGATACCATGGCTCAGCCTTTCATCGGAGGCGGCAATGGTAAGCACCGTCGCCAGGATCGGGCCGATGCAGGGCGTCCAGCCGAAGGCGAAGGCAAGGCCGATGACGAACGGACCGACCACGCCGCCGCCGATCCGGTCGGGGTTGAAACGCATCTCGCGATTGAGGAAGCCGATGCGGAACAAGCCCATGTAGTGCAGCCCGAAAACGACGATCAGCGCGCCCGCGCCCTTCGAGAGCAGGTCGATATGGTCGAGCAGCAGCCGGCTCATGGCGCTGGCGGTGGCGCCGAGCGCGGTAAACACCGTGGTGAAGCCCAGCACGAAGAACAGGCTGGCGAGGAGCACCTTTCGTGACCGGGCGGGGTCAACCTGCGCGCCGTCGGTGAGCTGTTCGAGGCTCGTGCCGGCCATGAAGCAGAGATAGGCGGGCACCAGCGGCAGCACGCAGGGACTGAGAAAGCTGACGGCCCCGCCCGCCGCCGCCACGAGATATGATACTTCTGCCGCCATCGGCGCCTCCTGTTTCCGCCGCCCTCAGGCCAGCCGCGCCAGCAGGCGGATGCCCGCGACGGCGCCAAGCAGCATACCGGCCATTGCGGCGAACGATCCGGTGGAAAGCGTCGCGAGGCCGGTGACACCCTGCCCGATGCTGCAGCCGAGCGCGAGCACGCCGCCCACGCCCATGACGAGGCCGCCCCCGATCATCCGCGCGACTTCCGATCGACGCGCCGCGAGGCGCAGGTGAAATCGGCCGTTGAGCAGGCTCGAGGCAAGCGCACCCGCCACCACGCCGAGCAGGCTCGCGAACCCGAAGCTGAGCCTCGCATCGGCCGGAGCAATCAGGTAGCGCAGCGCCTCGTCCAGCGGTCCGACGAAGGTGAGGGAGACGATGGGCACGATCTCGAATTCATCGCGCGCGGCAAAACCATTGAGTGCGAAGCCCGCCGCCGCAAGAAGTCCGACCCCGGTGCCGCCGATGATGTCGCGCGGGCGGCGGAACGTCTTCTCGCGGAAACAATACCAGACCAGCAGCAGCGCGATCGTCGCGGCGAGGACGAGCGGCGCGGCGCCCGTGAGCGGCGCGCCTGCCGGAAGAAGGTCGAACGCGAGAGCCTCGTCGAGCCCGAGGCGAAACGGGGCAAGCGGGCCGCGCAGCGTGAGGAAGGCGCCGGCCGCGATGCAGGCCAGCACGGCGAACTGCGCCAGCGCGCCGGTGCCAAGGCGCACCAGCGCCCGGCTCGGGCAGCCGCCGGCCAGCGCCATGCCGAAGCCGAAGACGAGTCCGCCGAGGAACTGGCCGGCCCAGGCCTGTCGCATCCGGTAGGGGCTCGCGCCGAGATCGACCAGGGACATGGCCTGCAGCGATTGCGTGCCCAGCATGGCGACGGCGATGGCAAGCGCCCAGGCGCGCAGGCGGCGGCCATCGCCGGTGAGCAGCCGGTCGCTCAGGCCCCCATTCGTGCAGAAATTGCTCCGCTGCACCAGAGCGCCGAACAGCAGGCCGATGGCAAGGCCGCCCAGGGCGACGAGAAGGGGGGTGGAAACGGGCATCAGGATCTCCGGCGCGCCGGCAGTCTAGCGGTCCGGCGCAGGCACGCAACGAAAGTCGCTGGCCGGACCCGGCCGGCCCGGCATAAAGTGAGTGCCTCGCCGGAGATTCCAAATGCCGCGATTGCTCGATGCGAAGGGCCTGACCTGCCCCCTGCCGGTCCTCAAGACGCAGAAGGCGATGCGCGAGCTGGCGCCGGGCGAGGAACTGACCATCGAGGCGACGGACCCGGCGGCGCCGGAGGATTTCGCCGCCTTCTGCGAGGCGCAGGGCCACGAGATGCTGGCCAACAGCGAGGTCGACGGCATCTACCGCTTTCTCATCCGCAAGGGCGGCTGATCACGTCCGGGCGGTGAGGACCGCCTTGGTCAGGCACCCAATAATAACGTTCTCAGGAACTGAAGTGTCGGTTGGTAACTTCTTCGAAAAAATGTCGACACAGTATTTCGATTTTCGTTTGCGACAGCTTTCCCGCTTTGGTGCGCGAAACAAAACTCTCCTGTTTCGCGTCGTAGCCAATCTCCACCAGGTTCGGCACGTTGGGCGCGGACAATTCATCGAGCCGATTATACTTGAAGGAACCGGGCGGTTCTTCTCGGGCAACATGAAGCGTGACGTCCGAATCTTTCGGGAAACGACCGCTCGGCGAACCGAAGAAAAAGAGATAGCGGGCGGTCTTCTCACCACTCCGAATGTCGATGCGAAAGAACCAAGTCTGCTTTGCAGATTTCCTGTATCTAAGAGCGTAATATTTCTCGAATTCCAACTTGCCAAAATCTTTGAACCAGACCTGTGTCGTTGTCGAGCCAGCAGCAAGGAGCCCTGACGTTTGTTGGAATACACTCTTTAGCAGTTCCATTGCGTTTCGCCAGACTTCGTACTCATTCTCTGCGCGGGAGCGCTGCGGCTTGTCGAGCTTCTCTACTATTGAACTGGCCCATTCCTGATGCTCTACCTGCTCTCGAACCGCGTGTTCGTACTCTTCGAGGCTTTCATCCATGCACTCGATAATCAGGGCCAAGAATGCCGTGAGATCCGACTCTTGAGATAATTCAAGTGCGTCGTAGTAGCGGCCCCGATCGGCTTTGGTCACGATTGCTATTGGGCATCCATTCCGCATCAGGAGGAGATTTAGAATCAACCGGGCAACCCTGCCGTTGCCATCGACAAACGGATGAATGGTGACGAACCATGTATGCGCCGCCGCCGCATCGAGTATGGCAGACGGAATGTCTGTCTTGGTTTCCTTCACGCTGCGTCGCGCAAGCCAAGTGCAAAACAGTTCCATCTGTGCCGGCACTGATTCGGGCCCCGGAGGCATGTACTTGGAGCCGCCTATCTCGACCTGTACCGCCCTGTAGACACCTGCATCGGCATCTTTCACGTTCTTGAGAACGAGAAAATGCAGTTGCCGTATGTCCGCTTCGGAGATAGGCCGAATTGGGTCGGCCGCGAGTTCCTCCAAGTAGTCGATGGCTTCCGACAGGTTCTTGGCCTCTGCCTGATCCTTCAGCGGCCGGCCGGTCAGGGTCAGTCCTTGTTCGACGACCATTCGAGTTTCGCCGATATCGAGGATGTTTCCTTCTATGGCGTTTGAGTTGTATATGTTCTTAATCCGGAAGTATTTCCTCAAGCGCCGAAGCGCATCTGGCGATAGCCTGCCCGCCTGCCGCATTCTTTCCACGCGCAAAGCCAACTGCTCCAACTGCCGAACCATATCCTCGCTTACGACATAGTCGGTGCCAGCTATAGAGCGCATGTGCGGCGGCCCTTGTTCTCTCAAACTGGTTGTCAGGCCAGAAGGATACGGAATGAAAGACTGAAATGCACGGAACTAGGCGTGGAAAGTCCAATGGGTTCGTTGGTCGCATAGTGCTGATCACGTCCGGGCGGTGAGGACCGCCTTGGTCAGGCGCGCGGCGGCGCAGAGGCGCCCGCCCGAGCGTGCTTCCGCCTCGCAGAAGGCGAGTTGGCGCGCGCGGCGAATCACCCGTCCTTCAAGCTCGATCCAGTGGCCGGCCTCGGGCGCGGCCGGAAATGCCACATGGATATCGACCGTCGCCGCGCTCTCGCCGGCGTCAAGCAGGGGCAGCAGTGCGAGCAGCGCCGCCGGCTCGAGCAGCAGCGAGAGCACGCCGCCATGCACGCTGCCGACATTCGTCAGGACTGCCGGCCCGGCGCGGAAGCGCAGGCGTGCGCGTCCCTCCTCGCGCTCGACCAGCTCCAGCCCGAGATGACGGTGCAGGGGGATGGCCATGACCTGCTCGATCATGGTCTCCAGTTCGGCTTCGGTGCGCTTCGGCATTTTTCCTCCCCACGGCCAAACCATCTTCATGGGCGGACGAGCCGGGCCGCAAGACCGTGGCCAGGCTGTAACAATAATGTCATATTTCCGGCGGGGCGATTCCTTAAGCGGGGATCGCAATGCAGGGAGACAGATAATGGAACAGCTTCGCAAAGGAGCGCTCGCTTCCGTCGCGACGGTCATCGCACTGGTCATGGGCATCGGGTCGGCCGGCGCGCAGGAATGTCCGCGCGGCGATCTCGACCAGCGTTTCTGCGACCGCGACGGCGATCTGGTGGCGGACACCCCCACCGATCAGAAACAGTGGGTCAATCCGTCCGTTCTCATCTTCGCCTATACCCCGGTCGAGGATCCGGAAGTCTATCGCAAGGTCTATGACGGTTTCCTCGCCCATATCTCGAAGCTGACCGGCAAGCGCGTGCAGTTCTTCCCGGTGCAGTCGAACGCGGCGCAGATCGAGGCGATGCGCGCCGGGCGGCTGCATGTGGCCGGCTACAATACAGGCGCCACGCCGCTGGCCGTCAATTGCGCGGGCTTCGTTCCTTTCGCGATGATGGCGGCGAAGGATGGCCGCTTCGGCTACAACATGGAAATCATCGTGCAGGCGGACGGCCCCATCAAGTCGCTGGCCGATATCAAGGGCAGGACGATGGCCTTCACCTCGCCCACGTCCAATTCAGGCTTCAAGGCGCCCTCCGCGCTGCTCAAGACCGAGGCCGGGCTCGAGGCGGAGAAGGATTTCAAGCCGGCCTTTTCCGGCAAGCACGACAATTCCATCCTTGGCGTCGCCAACAAGGACTACGACGCGGCCGCGATCGCCAATTCCGTGCTCTCGCGCATGCTGGCGCGCAACGCGGTCGATGCCGCCAAGCTCCGCACCATCTACCGTTCGCAGCCCTTCCCGACCACGGCCTACGGCATGGCCCACAACCTGCACCCCGACCTGCAGAAGAAAGTGCGCGAAGCCTTCTTCACCTTCCCCTGGGAAGGCTCGGAGCTGCTGAAGGAATACGAGAAGTCGCAGCCGCCGCAGGAGCGTTTCATCCCGATCACCTACAAGGAGCAGTGGGACGTCATCCGCAAGATCGACAAGGCGTCCAACGTCTCCTACGCCTGCAAGTAGCGCATGCTGGAGCTGAAAGGTCTGGAGAAGCGCTATCCCACCGGGGATCGCGCATTGCGCGGCGTCGATCTGGTGGTGCCGCAGGGTCAGGTGATGGCGCTGATCGGCCCGTCCGGCGCCGGCAAGAGCACGCTGATCCGCTGCATCAACCGCCTGGTCGAACCGACCGCCGGCTCGGTCCGGCTCGGCGATCTGGAGCTGACCCGGCTCGGCGCGCGCGAGTTGCGCCGGGCGCGGCGGCGCATGGGCATGATCTTCCAGGAATATGCCCTGGTCGAGCGGCTCAGCGTGATGGAGAACCTGCTCTCCGGGCGGCTCGGCTATGTCGGCTTCTGGCGGAGCTGGTTCCGGCGCTTTCCGGCGGCCGACATCGCGCAGGCTTTCGCCATTCTCGATCGCGTCGGGCTGACCGAGTTCGTCGACAAGCGGGCGGACGCGCTTTCCGGCGGGCAGCGCCAGCGGGTCGGCATCGCCCGGGCGCTGCTGCAGGACCCGGATATCCTGCTGGTGGACGAGCCGACCGCGAGCCTCGATCCCAAGACCTCGCGCCAGATCATGCGGCTGATCGTCGAACTCTGCGAGGAACGGGGGCTTGCCGCCATCATCAACATCCACGACGTGGCGCTGGCCCAGCAGTTCGCCCGGCGCATCGTCGGCCTGCGCATGGGCGAGGTGGTCTATGACGGGCCGCCGGCCGATCTCACCGCCGAGGTGCTGACCACGATCTATGGCGAGGAAGACTGGTCGCGCACGATCCGCCGCGAGGACGAGGAGGAGGAGGATCCGGAAGCGGCCAGGGACGGCACGGCGGAGGAGGCGGGCGGGCCCCCCGCGCCGGACCGCGAACGGCTGGCCGGGATGACGTGAGCATGGCAGTCGCCGGCGCAAGGCGAAGCTGGTCGCCGCCGCCCCTGATCGCCAATCCCTGGCTGCGCTGGGCGGTGGTGATCGGGGCCGCCATCTATCTCTATCTCGCGCTCAATTCCGTGCCACTCAACTGGGCACGCATCCTGGATGGCCTGTCGCGCGGCTGGCTGTTCGTGAAAGGCTTCCTCACGCCCGATTTCGTCAGCCGGCATGAAGAGATTTTCGAGGGCCTGCTGGAGAGCGTGGTGATGACGGTCGTCTCGACCGTGCTCGGCGTGGCGCTGGCACTGCCCGTGGCCCTGGGCGCGGCAAAGAACGTCGCACCATGGCCGGTCTATTATCTCTGCCGCGCCTTCATCGCCGCCTCGCGCACCTTCCAGGAGGTGATCATCGCCATCCTGTTCGTCGCCATGTTCGGCTTCGGACCCTTCGCCGGCATGCTCACCATCACCTTCGCCACCATCGGCTTCATGGCCAAGCTTCTGGCCGAGGATATCGAGGATATCGACCGCTCGCAGGTCGAGGCGATCCGCGCCACCGGCGCCTCCTGGGCGCAGACGGTCAATTACGCGATCCAGCCACAGGTCCTGCCGCGCCTGATCGGCCTCTCGCTCTACCGGGTCGATATCAATTTCCGGGAATCGGCGGTGGTCGGCATCGTCGGCGCGGGCGGTATCGGCGCGACGCTCAACACTGCCTTCGACCGCTATGAATACTCGGTCGCCGGCGCGATCCTGCTGCTCATCATCGGCATCGTCATGGCCTGCGAATATACATCCGGCCTCATTCGCCGGCGGGTGCAGTGATGGCGACGGGCGGAGGGGAGGGCGCGCGGACCTGGCGGCGGCGGGCGCCGAAGCGTGACCTCGCGGTCTGGTTCGGCTGGCTGCTCGGGCTGCTCGTGACGCTGGAATGCTTCCGTGTCATCGCCGACGTCACCATCTGGGAATTCGTCTGGGACGCGCCGCAGCAGGCGGGCGATCTGTTCTCCCGCATGGTGCCGCCGCGCTGGCCCTATATCGACCGGCTCTGGCTGCCGCTCTGGGACACCATCAACATCGCCACCCTGGGCACGTTGCTCGCCATCGTCATGGCGGTGCCGGTCGCCTTCTGCGCGGCTTCCAACACGACGCCGAGCCGGCTGCTGGTGCGCCCCGTGGCGCTGTTCATCATCGTCGCCTCGCGCTCGATCAATTCGCTGATCTGGGCGCTGCTGCTGGTCTCGATCATCGGTCCGGGCGTGCTGGCCGGCATCATCGCCATCGCGCTGCGTTCCATCGGCTTCGTCGCCAAGCTGCTCTACGAGGCCATCGAAGAAATCGACACCGCGCAGGTGGAAGCCGTCGCCGCCACCGGCGCCGGACCGGGCCAGGTCCTGACCTACGGCATCGTGCCGCAGATCATGCCGGCCTTTGCCGGCATCTCCGTCTTTCGCTGGGACATCAACATCCGCGAAAGCACCGTGCTGGGCCTGGTTGGCGCAGGCGGCATAGGTCTGGAGCTTCAGGCTTCGATTTCGACGCTCGCCTGGCCGCAAGCCTCCGTGATCTTCCTCCTGATCCTCGGCACGGTCCTGGTCAGCGAGTGGGTCTCGGCGCGCATCCGCCACGCCATCATCTGACTGCCGGCTTGCGCCGGTCCGGTGCCTCGATGGCGCTGACATCGCGCGCCGCTTCCTCGACCAGCCAGTCGCGGAAGGTGCGGACCAGCGGCCGGTTCGCCGCCGCCTTCGGGCAGACGATCCAGTAGGAATAGGGCGCCTTCAGCGCCGGGCCGAACGGCCGCAGCAGGCGGCCATGGCGAAGATCGTGCGCCGCGAGGGCGGTGCGGGCCAGCGCCACGCCCTGCCGGCCGATCGCACCGTCGATGGCAAGTGCCGCTTCCAGATAGACCGGGCCACGCTCCAGGTTCACGCCACGAATGCCGGCCGCGTCGAGCCACGTCTTCCAGCCGGTGCGGTCCTGGGTATGGATCAGCGTGTGACGCGCGAGATCGGCCGGCCGGCGCAAGGGCGGCTTGCCCGTTGCCAATGCCGGGCTGCAAACGGGGAAGAGTTCCTCCCGCATCAGGCAGGTCACATGCAGATCGGGCCAGTTGCCATCGCCATGGCGCACGGCGATATCCACGTCCTCACCGGCGAAATCCACATGATGCAGGCTGGGCGCGATGCGCAGATCGATGTCCGGATGTGCGGCGCTGAAGCGACCGATCCTGTGCACGAGCCATTTCGCGGCGAAATTGGGCGAGACGCTGACCGTGAGGCGCTTGCCGCCGCCGCCCAGTCGCAGCTCGGCGAAGGCCTGCGCGAGGCGATCGAGCGCGCCGCTCGCGGCCTCGAGCGCCAGCATGCCTGCCAGCGTCAGCGCGAGTTCCCGCCCGCCGCGGCGGAAGAGCTTGCGGCCAAGCTGGTCCTCGAGGAGCTTGACCTGATGGCTGACCGCACCCTGGGTGACGTTCAGCTCCGTCGCGGCGCCGGTGAAGCTGCGTCGCCGCGCCGCGGCCTCGAAGGCCCGGACGGCATTGAGCGAGGGCAGCCAGCGGCTCATCCTTCGCTGCCATTATTATGAACAAAATTAATAATGAAGTGAGAAAGCATGCTTTGCCGGTTTCCCGCGATCGTGCGCAGATAGACCAACTTTAGCGCATATGGGGGTTATCGTCATGAGCAGTATTTCTCGCTGGACTATCAATCTCTCTCATATTGAAGCCGATCGGCCGGCTTCCCGCGCCCTGCCGCTCGCCGGCCGGCTGCGCCACCTGCTTGCCTGCCATCGCGAACGCCGCAGGCTGGCGGACATGCCGGACTGGCAACTCGCGGACCTCGGTCTCGACCGCGCGGCGGCGCGGGCGGAGGCGCAGCGGCCCTTCTGGCGCGACCTCGCCGCCCTACTGCGCGGCGGATAGGCGCCGTTCGAGGCCCGCCCGCACCTCGGGCCATTCGTCGTCGATGATGGAAAACCAGGTGGTGTCGCGCAGGCTGCCGTCCCGCAGGACCATATGCTTGCGGAACAGGCCCTCGTACTTCGCGCCGAGCTTGAGGATCGCGGCGCGGGAGCGGGCGTTGCGGGCGTCGCACTTCAGCTCGACGCGGTGGTAGCCGAGCACCTCGAAGGCATGCCGGAGCAGCAGCAGCTTCGCCTCCGGGTTGACCGGGCCGCCCTGCATGGCCGGCGCGTACCAGGTGGTGCCGATCTCGAGCCGCCGGTGCGCCGGTTCGATTGCCATGTAGCGGGTCGAACCGATCGCGCGTCCGCTCGTCTTGTGGCGGACCGCGAAGACCAGTTCCGCGCCCTTTGTCTGGGAGGCAAGCGACGTGGCGAACCAGTGGTCGAACCCCGCGCCGGAGCCATCGAGCGCCATGTACGTCCAGATCGCCGGCAGGTTGCCGGCTTCCCGCAGGTCGGCGGCGTGCTCCGCCATGAGCGGCTCGAGACGCACGAAGCGCCCATCGAGCGTGACCGGTTCGAGCGGCATGCGATAAGGCCCCCTCATTCAGCCCTGTGCGGGCGCGGACTATGCCATGCGGCCGCACGGTTTGACAGGGGGGTGGCGGGGTCGGATACTGCGCCGGATTTCCCAAGCGGGGCAGTAAGATGGCCGACCGACCGAGACGCACGCCCGAGGACTGGAAGAAGCTTGCGGCGAAGGAGCTGGGCGAGCAGCCGCTCGACAGCCTGACCTGGGCGACGCCCGAGGGCATCAGTATCAAGCCGCTCTATACGCGGGAGGACCTGGAGGGGCTGGAAACCGATACGCTGCCCGGTTTCGAGCCTTTCCTGCGCGGCCCGCAGGCCACCATGTACGCGGTGCGGCCGTGGACCATCCGTCAGTACGCCGGCTTCTCCACCGCCGAGGAGTCCAACGCCTTCTACCGCCGCAACCTCGCGGCCGGCCAGATGGGCCTTTCGGTCGCCTTCGACCTCGCCACCCACCGCGGCTACGACTCCGACCACCCGCGCGTCGCCGGCGACGTCGGCAAGGCCGGGGTAGCCATCGATTCCGTCGAGGACATGAAGATCCTCTTCGACGCCATCCCGCTCGACAAGATTTCCGTTTCCATGACCATGAACGGCGCCGTGCTGCCGGTGCTGGCCGGCTACATCGTCGCCGCTGAGGAGCAGGGCGTGGCGCAGGAGAAGCTCTCCGGCACCATCCAGAACGACATCCTCAAGGAGTTCATGGTCCGCAACACCTACATCTACCCGCCGGCGCCGTCGATGCGCATCATCGCCGACATCATCGAGTACACGGCAACGCACATGCCGAAGTTCAACTCGATCTCCATCTCCGGCTACCACATGCAGGAGGCCGGCGCGACGCAGGCCCTCGAATTGGCCTTCACGCTGGCCGACGGCGAGGAATACGTCAAGACGGCCATCGCCAAGGGCATGGACGTGGATGCCTTCGCCGGGCGGCTGTCCTTCTTCTTCGCCATCGGCATGAACTTCTACCTCGAGGTGGCCAAGCTGCGCGCCGCGCGCCTGCTGTGGTGGCGCATCATGAAGAAGTTCGGCCCGAAGAGCGCCAAGTCGATGATGCTGCGCACCCACTGCCAGACCTCCGGCTGGTCGCTCACCGAACAGGACCCCTACAACAACGTCGTGCGCACCGCCATCGAGGCGATGGCGGCGGTGTTCGGCGGCACGCAGTCGCTGCACACCAACTCGCTGGATGAAGCCATCGCCCTGCCGACCGACTTCTCGGCACGCATCGCCCGCAACACCCAGCTGATCCTGGCGGAGGAGACAGGCGTGACCCGCGTCGTCGATCCGCTGGGCGGCAGCTACTATGTGGAGGCGCTGACCCATTCGCTGGCGAGCCATGCCTGGGACCTGATCCGGGAGGTGGAAGGGATGGGCGGCATGACGAAGGCGGTGGAAAGCGGCATGCCGAAGCTGCGCATCGAGGAAGCGGCGGCACGGCGCCAGGCGCGTATCGATCGCGGCGAGGAAGTGATCGTCGGCGTCAACCGCTACCGTGCCGGCGCCGAGGAGCCGCTGGAAATCCTCGATGTCGACAATACGAAAGTGCGGGAGCAGCAGCTCGCCCGTCTGAAGCGCATCCGCGCGACCCGCGACGCTGCGGCGACCGACGCGGCGCTCGCCCGCCTGACCGAGGGCGCGAAGGGTGAGGCCAATCTGCTCGAACTCTGCATCGAGGCGGCGCGCGCGCGGGCCAGCGTCGGTGAAATCTCCGATGCGATGGAGAAGGTCTTCGGGCGCCATTCGGCGGTGATCCGCTCCATCTCGGGCGTCTATGGCGGGGCCTACGAGGGCGACGACGGTTTCCAGCGCATCCAGCGCGAGGTCGAGGGTTTCGCCCGCGAGGAGGGGCGCCGGCCGCGCATGCTGGTGATCAAGATGGGCCAGGACGGTCACGACCGGGGCGCCAAGGTGATCGCCACCGCATTCGCCGACATCGGTTTCGATGTCGATGTCGGGCCGCTCTTCCAGACCCCGGCCGAGGCGGCGCGGGACGCCATCGAGAACGATGTGCACGTGATCGGTGTCTCCAGCCAGGCGGCCGGACACAAGACCCTGGTGCCGGAACTGGTGGCGGAACTGCGCCGGCAGGGCGCGGACGACATCCTGGTGGTCTGCGGCGGCGTCATTCCGACGCAGGATCATGAGTTCCTGAAGCAGGCGGGGGTGGCCGCGATCTTCGGGCCAGGCACCAACATCCCGGCGGCGGCGGCGGAAATTCTCGGACTACTGCAGCGCAAGCGACACGCCGCCTGAGGCGCTGGCGGCTTCAGCGGCTGGCGGCGCGGGTCAGAAGGACCGGGCGGTCGTCGACGCTGGCGCTGACCAGATGGCCGGTGGCGCGGCCGATGCCGGAATGGCTCACCATGCGCACCGGGAGCCACTGGCGGGCGCCGGCAAGACGGGCGAGCCAGAGTTCTGTCGGCGGACGCGCCTCGCGCGTGCGGTCTTCGTACTGCTTCATGAAGCCGGCAATCGGCTCGAACACGATGCGGCAGCGCAGCGCCTGGCCGGCAAATCCGTCCGGCTGGTCCGCCTTGAGCGTGTCGTAACCCGCCGCCTCGAAATGCAGGTCGTAGCGGCGGCGGCCGTCGAAGACCGGGGCCTTGCCGGTACAGGGCCGGTCCGGTTCGCGCAGGATGGCGGAAATGGCGGCGGTCAGCGGGTCGAGCGTCGCCTGGCGCAGATGTTCGGGAACCTCGTCGCGCTCGTCGGCTTCCGCCGGGGGCTCGAGCTTCCTGAGCTCCGGTCCCGCGGCGCCATAGGCCATCTCGATCAGCCGGAAGTTCCAGCGTCCGTCGGAAGTCGATTCGAAACGCAGCGGCCGCGGTCCGCTCGCGGTCAGCGCGCCTTCGACGCGGGCAGTCTGGGTGAAGCGGAAGATGACGTCGGCGATGCCGTTGGTGCTGGTCCGCGTCTCCAGCCGATAACGCTCCGGGCCAAGATCGAGATCGGCCGCCATCGTCACGGCGTGGTAGCCGCCGGTGAAGATATGGAAAGAGAGTTCGAGCCGCGTCGCTTCCGCGCCGAGTGCGATCCCCGGCAGAGCCGAAGCAAAGGTCGCGACGATCGCCCGGACAGCCCGCTGCATGGCCCAAGAGGGTGGGGTCGGGACCGCCCGGCGTCAAGGGGCGCCGGAAAGGGCTGTCGGCGTCCTTGGGAATTGCTCTAATCTCCGGCCATGAAATCCGAGGCGCGAGCGCGCGCGGCCCGGCGTGACGGGGCAGGCGAAATCGAAGTCGGCCAAATGGCGGAACGCATCGTTCGGGGCGACCGGCGCGCGCTGGCGCGGGCGATCACCCTGATCGAATCGACCCGGGCCGATCACCGGGCGGCGGCGGAAGCCTTGATCGCCCGGCTGTTACCGGAAACCGGCCGCTCGGTCCGGCTCGGCATCACCGGGACGCCGGGCGTCGGCAAGTCGACCTTCATCGAGGCTTTCGGCAAGCATCTGACCGGGCTCGGGCAGAAGGTGGCGGTGCTGGCGGTCGATCCGACCTCGGCGCGCTCCGGCGGTTCGATCCTCGGCGACAAGACCCGCATGGAGCGGCTTTCGCGCGATCCGCACGCCTATATCCGGCCCTCGCCTGCCGGCCGCACCCTGGGCGGAGTGGCGCGGCGCACGCGCGAGGCGATGCTGCTGGTGGAAGCGGCGGGTTTCGGCGTGGTGCTGGTGGAAACGGTTGGCGTCGGCCAGTCGGAAACCGCGGTCGCCGACATGGTGGACATGTTCCTGCTGCTGCTCGCGCCGGCAGGCGGCGATGAGTTGCAGGGCATCAAGCGCGGCATCATGGAACTTGCCGACCTGATCGTGGTCAACAAGGCCGACGGCGATCTGCTTGCCGAGGCGCGGCTGGCGGCGGCGGAGTTTTCCAGTGCGCTGCGGCTGATGCGCCCGGCCAGCGCCGCCTGGCACCCGGAGGTGCGGCTGGCCTCGGCGCTGACCGGCAGCGGAATCGGCGAGGTTTGGGATGCGGTGCTCAGATACCGGGACGCCATGGCACAGGCGGGAGAATTTTCCCAGAGGCGCTCCCGGCAGGCGCGCGCCTGGATGTGGTCGGAGCTGGGGGAAAGCCTGATGGATGCCTTCCGCGCCCATTCCGGCGTGGCCCGGCTGCTGCCGGAGGTAGAGGAAGCGGTATCCCAAGGGCGCCTTGCCCCCGCAAAGGCGGTGGCCCGCCTGCTTGCCGCCTTTCGCGGCGAGGGCCCTTGACGGGGCGGCGGTCGCGCCGTAAAACTCGCGCCCTGCCATGCGGCCCGGCCAAGGGCCGCTTTCCCTTTTGATCGGGCCGCTGGCTAAGTCTGGAGAGGTGGGTTATGTCGCGTCGTTGTGAAGTCACTGGCAAGGCCGTCCAGTCCGGCAACAATGTCAGCCACGCGAACAACAAGTCGCGGCGCCGTTTCCTGCCCAACGTGCAGAGCGTCATGGTG
>JAHCJR010000019.1 GCA_026126165.1 Alphaproteobacteria bacterium | reverse complement strand
ATACGGGAGAGCCATGCTCTAGAACCATGCCCCGGCCGATCGCGGCCGCAGCCACGAGCAGGAGTTGAGACCATGCGCCCATCGGGCCGCCGCGCCGACCAGCTTCGGGAAATCAGCCTGGTGCCGGGCTATGCCAAGTATGCGGAAGGCTCCTGCCTGGCGCGCTTCGGCGATACCCACGTGCTGTGCACGGCAAGCCTGGACGAGCGCGTGCCGCCGTTCCTGCGCAATACCGGCAAGGGCTGGGTGACGGCGGAATACGGCATGCTGCCCCGCTCGACCCATACCCGCACCGACCGCGAGGCGGCGAAGGGCCGCCAGTCGGGCCGCACCCAGGAAATCCAGCGCCTGATCGGCCGCTCGCTGCGCTCGGTCTGCGACCTGACGGCTCTCGGCGAACGCCAGTTCAAGATCGATTGCGACGTGCTGCAGGCCGATGGCGGCACGCGCACCGCCGCCATCACCGGTGCCTGGGTGGCGCTGCGCCTGGCCTGCGACCGGCTGCTTTCGGAAAAGCAGATCGCCCGCCATCCGGTGAGCGGGCAGGTGGCGGCGGTCTCCTGCGGCATCATCTCCGGCGCGGCGCTGCTCGATCTCGATTATGCGGAGGATTCGACCGCGCATGCCGACGCGAATTTCGTGCTGACCGCCGATGGCGGGGTGATCGAGGTGCAGGCGACGGCGGAAGCCGATCCGATCACCGAGGGGCAGTTCCAGGCGCTCTTCGCGCTCGCCCGAAAGGGCATCGGCGAGCTGCTCGCGCTCCAGCGCGCGGCCCTGGGGGGCTGAGGCGGCGATGCCGGCCCGGCGCTTTCCCGGCGGCCGCCTCTTGGTGGCCAGCCACAACGAGGGCAAGGTGCGCGAGATCCGCGAATTGCTGGCGCCCTTCGGTGTCGAGACCATCTCGGCCGGCGAATTGCGGCTGCCGGAGCCGGAGGAGACCGGCAGCACCTTCCTCGCCAATGCCGAACTGAAGGCGCGCGCCGCCGCGCTGGCAAGCGGCCTGCCCGCGCTCGCCGACGATTCCGGACTGGCGGTGGACGAGCTGGGCGGCGATCCCGGCATCTATTCCGCCCGCTGGGCCGGGCCGCGCAAGGATTTCCGCATCGCCATGGAGAAGGTGCAGGCGGCGCTCATGGCGCGCCGGGCGGGCGGGGCGCCGGGCGCCCGGGCGCATTTCGTCTCGGTCCTCTCGCTCTGCCACCCGGACGGGCATTGCGACAGTTTCGAGGGCTTCGTCCATGGCAGCCTGGTCTGGCCGCCGCGCGGCGGGCGGGGTTTCGGCTACGACCCGATGTTCCTGCCCGACGGCCGGGACCTGACGTTCGGCGAAATGGCGCCGGAGGAGAAACATGCGATCAGCCACCGCGCCGAGGCCTTCCGCCAGCTCGTCCGGGCATGCTTTGCCTGACGGCACCATGGGCCATCTGGCCGGCTGGTGCCATCTTGATGGCTGATCGTGTATCGATTATTGTCCGGGCGAAGGAGGTGGCCAATGGCCGAACCCCAACTCTCCGTCCGTAGTGCCCGGGCGCGCGACCTCGCGCACCGGCTCGCCCGCCGCGAGCGGCGCTCGATCGCGGACATTGTCGAGCGCGCGCTCGAAGCCTACGAGGCGCGCGAGACCGGCCGGGAACCGGCGGCGAAGTTCTTTGCCCGGCTGGCTGCGGAATGCGGCACCGACATCGATCTCGAGGCCCTGATTCGGGAGGAGCGAGAGGTCGCTCGGGGGCCCGATCTTTGATCTTCGTCGATACCAACGTCGTCTCGGAAACCTTGCGGAAGCATCCGGACCAGGCGGTCCTGGCCTGGCTCGCGCGGCATGATGCGGACCTGGCGCTGCCCACCGTGACCATCGGGGAGATCGCTTTCGGGATCGCCAAGATCAGGCCGGATGAACGGGCCGCCAGATTGTGGCAGGGGCTCGGCGAATGGCGTCGGAGATACGCGGCCCGGATCTTCGGCCTGACCGAGGACGCCGCGCTGGCCTATGGCGAGATCATGGGGGAGGCATCGCGCCGGGGTAGCGGCATGTCGGCCGCCGATGGAATGATCGCCGCCATCGCGCGGACCAATGGCGGCAGGCTTGCCACGCGCAACCAAGCGGACTTCCGCGCCGCTGGCCTTGAACTCATCTCGCCCTGGGACTACTGATCCGTCCGGGGCGCCGGCGCGCCCTTTCGCCGCGCCGCAAGGAGCAACATGCGATCAGCCACCGCGCCGAGGCCTTCCGGCAGCTCGTCCGCGCCTGCTTCGCCTGACGGCGCGGCCGGCTTCGGCCTCTATGTCCACTGGCCCTTCTGCCTGTCGAAATGCCCCTATTGCGACTTCAATTCGCATGTGCGGGCGGCGATCGACGAGGCGGCCTGGCGGCAGGGCCTGCTTGCCGAACTCGACTGGTTTGCCGCGCGCGTCGGGCCGCGGCCGCTTGCCAGCATCTTCTTCGGCGGCGGCACGCCCTCGCTGATGGCCCCCGACACGCTGGCGGCGCTGGTCGCGCGGGCCCGCCGGCACTTTGCAGCCAGCCCCGATCTGGAAGTGACGCTCGAGGCCAATCCCTCCAGCGTCGAGGCCGGCCGCTTCCGCGCCTTCCGCGATGCCGGCGTCAACCGCCTTTCGCTCGGCGTCCAGTCGTTCCGTGACGAGCGGCTGCGTTTCCTCGGCCGCCAGCACGATGCGGCGGCGGCGCAAGCGGCTCTCGATATCGCGCTGGCCGCATTCCCGCGCGTCTCCATCGACCTGATCTATGCGCTGCCCGGACAGGCGGAAGCGGAATGGCGTGAGGATCTGTCGCGGGCACTCGGCCTCGGCCTCTCCCATCTCTCGCTCTACCAGCTCACCATCGAGCCCAATACCGGCTTCGCCGGCGCCCATGCGCGCGGCGAGTTCGTGCTGCCCGACGAGGATGCGCAGTCGCGTCTCTATGACCTGACCGGCGAGATGACGGCCGCGGCCGGCCTTTCCGCCTACGAGGTTTCCAATCACGCCAGCCCTGGGCAGGAGAGCCGGCACAATCTGGTCTATTGGCGCTATGGCGACTATCTCGGCATCGGCCCCGGCGCCCATGGCCGCTTCCACGACACGGAAGGCAAGCGGGCCAGCCGGCAATGGCGCAAGCCGGAAGCCTGGCTCGCCTGCGTGCGTGAGCGAGGACACGGCACCGAGGCGGAGGAGGAGGTGCCGGTCGAAGCCCAGATCGAGGAAATGCTGATGATGGGCCTCCGGCTCGCCGAAGGGGTCGAGCTTGGGCGGATCGAACGGCTGGCCGGCCGGCGCTGGGACGAGGTGCTCTCGCCCGCGCGGCTGGCGCGGCTCGAGAAGGGTGCTTTCCTGCGCCGCCAGGATGGCCGCCTGCATGCCACCGAGGCGGGAAGGCGGCTGCTCAATACCGTTCTCGCCGAACTTCTCTAGGCCGCGCGCGCCTTGGGCATCCGATCTATACAAATGACGGTGCTGCCGGATAGGATAATGTCGTAATCCGCGTATCGCCATCTCTGAGATAACCAAAGCGCACGATGTCATCACCGGGCACAGCCCTGGCGAACGGGAGCCTGTTCGCCGCGCTCACTTTCTCCCTCGCTTCCTTCATCGTCAGCTTCGACATCACCGCCGTGGTGGTGGCGATGCCGCAGATCCGTTCGGACCTCGCCCTCAGCGTTTCCGGCTTCGCCTGGGTGATGGATGCCTACAGCCTCGCCTTCGTCGTCATGCTCTTGAGCGCCGGGGCCCTCGCCGACCGTTTCGGCCGCAGGCGGGCGCTTACCTGGGGCAACGCGATTTTTGCGTTTTCTTCCGTTGCCTGCGGCCTTGCGACGGGCGAGGCGATGCTCTACGGCGCGCGCGCGATCCAGGGGCTAGGCTCCGCCTTCGTCATCTGCGGCGTTCTCGCGCTCATGTCGGAGCGTTTCCCCGATCCCTCGGAGCGGGCCCGCGCTTTCGCGCTCGTCGGCACAGTGACCGGCGCGGCGATGGCGATGGGACCGGCCGGCGGCGGCCTGATCGCCGAGTATTTCGGATGGCGCTGGGTGTTTCTGGTGAACCTGCCGGTCTGTCTCGCCATCGCGATTCTTGTGCCGCGCGCCAGCGTCGAGTCGCTCGATCCGGCCGGACGCAGGATCGACCTGCCTGGCGTGGCCACGCTGACGCTTGCCTTGACCAGTCTCACCTGGTTTCTGCTCCATGGCACCTCGGTCGGGCACATCGAGCTGCCGCTCGTGGTGGCCGCCGGTCTGCCGGCGATCGCCCTGGCTGCCTTCGTCCTGACCCAAAGGATGCAGGCGCGGGCGATGTTCGATCTCGCGCTGTTCCGCGAACGGGCCTTCCTTGGCATTTGCATCGTGCCGGTCGCCCTTTCGCTCGGCTACTGGGCCCTGCTCGTCTATCTTCCGCTTTTCCTCGAGGTCGGACTGGGGCAGGGCCTCGCGGCAATCTCCTGGCTCATGCTCGTGGCGACATTGCCAATGCTTCTGCTTCCTTTCCTCGGGGCGAAGCTCGTTCAAATGCTGGGCGCGCGATGGTTCTTCGGCATCGGGCTGGCCGTCGTCGCGGGCGGCTGTCTCACCCTCGCGCTCGCGGCCGGCCTCGCGAGCCTGCCGGTCGGCCTGTTCGGCATGCTCCTTTGCGGGGCGGCGGCCGCGGTGCTCAACGCGCAAGTCTCCAGCTACGTCATGATGTTCGCGCCAAGGGAGCGAACCGGAACGGTCTCGGCGATGGCAACCCTTCTGCGCCAGGGCGGCTTTGCGCTCGGCATCGCCATTCTGGGCGCGGTCCTGCGCGGCACGGCGGGACCGGAACTTCAAGGCGCGTCCAACGCCTTCGCTGTGCCGTTCCTGGTGGCGGGTGCCTCCGTCGCCGTGGCGGCCATCGCCGTTGCCGTTCTGACCGGCAGGGAGCCCGGCCCCGGCCCGGACCATGCCGCGCGCGCTATTGTCCGACCGCCTGGAAACTCTCCGGCGCCGGGCGGATGACGCGCACGCCATTGCGGCGCACTTCCAGGATGGCGAGGCCGCGTTCGGCGATGCCGTCGGCGCGGAAGCGGAAAATGCCGTCGAAGCCGGCGAAGCCGTTCGGATTGGTCAGCGCCGCGCCGGTATAGCGGAACGCCGGCGGCTCGGCGGCGAGCGCGGCGGCGAGCGCCGTCGCATCGTAGGCGAGCGAGGCGATGCGCGGCGGCCTGCGGCGATAGGCGGTCTCGAAGCGCTGGCGGAAATTCTCGGCATAGGCGGGCGGCGGCGCGGCGAACCAGGCGCCCTGCAGGGCGGGTTCGACGCCGAGGCCGGGCTGGTCCCACTGGCCGGTGCCGAGAAACTTCACCTTGGCCGGGTCGATGTCGAAATAGGGCAGCACCGGCGCCAGCGATTTCAGCCGCTGGCCGCCCTCGGGGATCAGCACCGCATCGAAGGCCGGATCGCCCAGCGTGTCCTGGCGCATCAGGCGCGCAAGCAGCGCCTTGGCTTCGTCGTCGGCGCGCTCGGCGAGCGCCCTGCGTTCCGCCATCAGCGCCGCCCGGCGCAGGTCGTAATCGGCGAAACCGCGCACCAGCCCGGTGAAATCGGCCATGTCCGGCGGATAGCTGGCGATGCGGCCGACGCTCGCCCCGCGCTCCTCGACCGCGCGGCGGAAGGCCGCCTCGATGACCCGGCCATAGGGACTGTCGGGCAGCAGCGCGGCGAAGCGGCCGAAGCCGTTCTCGTGGGCATGGGCGATCACCTGCTCCACCTGCTCCTCCGGCGTGAAGCCGAGCAGGAAGACGCCCCCGCCCGCCACCGTGCGGTCGGTCGAGAAGGCGATCACGTTGACCTCGCGCGCGCGTGCCGCCGGGGCCACCGCCTGTACCTCGGCGGCGAAGAGGGGCCCGAGGATCAGTTCCGCGCCTTCGGCGAGTGCCTCTTCGGCCATGCGCCGCGCCGTGTCCGGATTGCCTTCGGTATCGCGCACGATGAGGGCGAAGCGGTCCCGCGCGGCATCGAACAGCGCGAGCTGGGCCGCATCGAGCAGCGCCCGGCCGACATTCGCCGCCTGACCCGAGAGCGGCAGCAGCAAAGCGACGCGCACCGCGCCGGTGCCGCCCGGCTGGCGGAGCTGCGGCGGTGCCGGCATCGGCGGCAGCGCCTCGGCCGGGGCGGGCTGCGGCGCCACCTCGACCGGTGCCGGAGCGGCGCTCGGCGCTGGAGGTGGCGCGCTTCTCTGAGGTACTGTCTCGCAGGCGGCAAGAAGCAGCGACGCAAGTACCGCCGCGCGCGCGAGCAGACGAGCAGGGCGCAAAGTCGGCAATAGGGACAAGAAAGGCCTCCGCACCGTTCATGGCCACGAAGCCGCAGGTTACCCCGGCCGGCGAGGAAAGCAATCGGCCTGCCGCCCTCGCGCCTGGCCTGCATGTGGCGGCGACGCCGATCGGCAATCTCGGCGACCTGACGCACCGGGCCGAGGCAGCCCTCCGCGCGGCCGACATCGTGCTGTGCGAGGACACGCGCGTCAGCGCCCGGCTGCTGGCCCGCTACGGCATCCGGGCCACGCTCTGGCCCTATCACGAACACAATGCCGCGCGGCAGCGCCCGCGCATCCTCGAACGCCTGGCGGCGGGCGCCGCCATCGTGCTGATCTCCGATGCCGGCACGCCGCTCGTTTCCGACCCGGGCTATCGCCTCGTGCGGGAGGCGCTGGCGGGCGGACATGCGGTGACGGCCCTGCCCGGCCCCTCCGCGGTGCTGGCGGCGCTCAGCATCGCCGGCCTGCCGACCGACCGTTTTCTCTTCGCGGGGTTCCTGGATGCGAAGGCTTCAGGGCGGCGAAAGGCGCTGGCGGAACTGGCGGGCCTGCGCGCCACCCTGATCTTTCTCGAAAGCGCGGGCCGGCTGCCGGCCCTGCTTTCGGACATGGCCGAACTGCTGGGCGGGGAGCGCGAGGCGGCGGTGGCGCGCGAGTTGACCAAGCTGCACGAGGAGGTGCGGCGCGGCCGGCTTGCCGAACTGGCGGCGCATTACGGCCGGGAAGGGCCGCCGAGAGGCGAAATCGTGGTCCTGGCCGGGCCGCCGCCGGCCGAGGCGCCGGACGCGGCCGCCCTCGACAGCGACCTGCGCGAGGCGCTGCGCGTCAAGCCGCTGAAGGAGGCCGTGGCGGAGGTTGCAAGCCGGAGCGGCCTGCCGCGCCGCCAGGTCTATGCCCGCGCGCTGGTCCTCAAGGACACGGACGAGCCCGATGCGCCGGAAACGGATTGAGGCAGAGCGGCGCGGCCGCCTGGCCGAGCAGCTGGCGGCGGTCTGGCTCATGCTGAAGGGCTATCGCATCCTCGCCCGCAACCTCGATCTCGGCGTCGGCGAGATCGACCTGCTGGCGCGGCGGGGCGGGCTGCTGGTGGTGGTGGAGGTGAAGCGGCGGGCGAGCCGCGCGGCGGGACTGGAAGCACTCGGCCCGCGTCAGCGCGCGCGCCTTGTGCGCGCCGCCGAGGCTTTGCGGGCAAGGCGGCCCGATCTCGCCGGACTGGCGCTGCGCTTCGATCTCGTGGTGATCGCCCCGCGCCGCCTGCCGCTGCACCTCGCCGATGCCTGGCGGATGGAAGGGTGAGCGGGAGCGAGGCTCTTTCGCCGGTCGGGAAGGCGGCGTTATAGTCGCGCATGCTGCCTGCCGGCCCCCCGCCTCGCCTGCGCGTCCTTCTCCGCGCCCTGCTGCTGCCACTGGTGCTGTTCGCGGCCGGCTGCAGCCCCTACGGCCTCGCGATCGGCGCCGGGGCCACCGCCGCGGTGACGGTGCTGCAGGAACGCTCGGTGGAGGATGCGGCGAAGGATGCGACGATCCAGTTCATGCTGAACGAACGGCTCTTCGCCACCGATCTGGACCTGTTCGGCGACACCACGGTGATCGCCGTCGAGGGGCGGGTGCTGATCACCGGCACGACGCGCACGCGCGAGCATATCGAGGAAGTCTCGCGGCTCGCCTGGACAATTCCGGAGGTCCGCGAGGTGTTCAACGAGGTCAAGTTCATCGCGCACGAACCGGGCCTCGATTTCGGCCGCGACACCTCGATCCTGGCGCAGCTTCGCGCGGCCCTTCTGCGCGACCGGGTGATCAACGAGATCAATTATTCCGTCACGGTCAATCTCGGCACCGTCTACATCATGGGCATCGCCTACCAGCAGGCGGAACTGGACCGCGTCATCGCCTATGCCCGCGACATTCGCGGCGTGCGCGCCGTGGTCTCCCACGCGCTGCTCAAGGACGATCCGCGCCGGCGGCGCGCCTACCAATGAGCCGCGCCGAGACGCTGGCCCGGCTCGCCCGGCTGTGCGACCGGCCGGACGAGGAGATCGATATCGCCGAGGCGGCGCTGGCGCTGGCCGCGCTCGAGCGGCCGCGCGTGCCGCTGGCGCGCTATCGCGCCGCGCTGGCGGAGATTGTCGCGGCGGTGGCGGCGGAGGCGGGGGCCGCGCCCGATCTCGCCGCTCAGGCGGCGGCGCTGAGCGGCGCCATCGCACACCGTCTCGGCTATCAGGGCGACGATGCGACCTATGACGACCCGCAGAACGCCAACCTGATCCGCGTCATCGACCGCAGGCGCGGTCTCCCCGTGGCGCTCGGCATCCTCTATATCCATGCCGCCGCCGCGCAGGGCTGGCAGCTCTCCGGCCTCAGTTTCCCCGGCCATTTCCTGGTGCGCCTCGCGCACGGGCGCGATGCGGCGATCCTCGATCCCTTCAATGGCGGCGCCGTCCTCTCGCCGGCCGATCTGCGCAGGCGTGCCAGGCAGGTCGGCGGCGAGGCGGCGGAACTCAGGCCGGATCACTTCCAGCCGGTCTCCCGCCGCGACGTGCTGCTGCGGCTGCAGAACAACCTGAAGAGCCGCGCCGTCGGCAGCGGCGACATGGAGCGTGCGGCCGCGATCCTGGAAAGCATGGTGACGCTCGCGCCGGGCGAGTTCTGGACCTGGCGCGAATTCGGCCTCGCGCACGCCATGCTCGGCAATCTCAACCAGGCGCTCGAGAGCCTCGGCCGCGCCGGCGCGCTCGGCATGGACGAGGCGGCGCGCGCGGAGATCGCCGAACTGGTGCGGCGCGTGCGCAACCGCCTGAATTGACGCAAGTCATCGTAAGGCGGGTAACGCGAGTACGCTAATACTCCACATGCGAGCGAACGTAGCGGCTCGCGCAAATGTGTTTGGGTATGGTCCCGGTCCCGGCTGCTACCCTGTGGCGAACCGCACGACGCACGGAAGCCGTCGAGGAAGGCAGGCAGGACCATGACACGAATCACAGTCAACTCATCCAGCTTCGATTTTTCGCTGGACCGGATCGATGTCAATGTTCTCGCCGGCGCCCGCGTGATCGCCGGGGCGCCGCCAACCTCGGGCTTCTTCCTCGCGCTCGACGAGGCGGAAATCTACTTCACCTTCGGCGGCAGCGGCTTCGTCTATGACCAGCCGGACGCGCTGCCGACGGATGGCGTGATCCAGTCCATCATCCTGCGCGACGGGGCGAACGGGGTGAACCAGCTTGCCCTGATCGAGGGGCTGAGCATCCCGATGGCGGACTTCCTCGCCTTCATCGCCGATCCGCTCAATGGCAACGACCTTTTCCAGGCGGTGCTGCGCGGCCAGCCCTGGATCGCCCTCGGCAACAACGGCAACGACAGCTTCGAGGGCTCGTCCGGCGCGGACACATTCACCGGGGGAAGGGGCGGCGACACCTACCTGGTCGACCACCTGGGCGACCGCATCACCGAACGGCCGGGCGAGGGCAAGGACCGGATCGTCACCACCCTGGCCAGCTATACGCTCGGCGCCAATCTCGAGGACCTGACCTTCGCCGGGACGGGCCCCTTCACCGGCAACGGCAACGCGCTCAACAACGACATGAGCGGCAGCTTCGTGCAGGGCTTGCTCAACGGGCGCGCCGGCAACGACACGATCCAGCTCGGCAGCGGCGCCGACAGCGTTCTGGGCGGCGCGGGCGCCGACCTGATCGCGGCGGGCGATGGCGACAACGTGATCGATGGCGGATCGGGTGCCGATGCGATCGCCGCCGGGGCTGGCGCCGATACGATCCTGGGCGGTGCGGGCAACGATGTCATCGATGCCGGCGAAGGCGCGAACCAGGTCGATGGCGGCGCGGGTGCGGACAGCATCTCCGCCGGTTCGGACGCCGACACGATCGAGGGCGGCGAGGGCGACGACGAGATCGTCGGCGGCCTTGGCCGGGATGTTCTGACCGGCGGCGCGGGCGCGGATATCTTCCGCTACCTGACCCGCGGCGAGGGCGGCGACCGCATCACCGACTTCGCGGTGGCAGAGGATGCCCTCGACCTCTCGGCGCTGGTGACGGGCGCCAATCTCGGCGGCCTGGACTATCAGGCGCTGTTCGATGCCGGCCGCATCCAGTTCACGACCGACCGGGCGGGCAACGTGGTGGTGCGCTTCGATGCCAATGGCGCGGCGAGCGGCGGGCTGATCACCGTCGCCACCCTGGAAGGGGTGACCGACAGTGCCACCTTGGGCGCCGGCAACTTCATCCTGGAGGCGCCGCCGGCCGTCGCAGCGGCCGGGCTTCTCGCCACCGGCGAGGAGACGCTCTGCTGATCACCGGCCTCTGACGGACGGGACGGACGGGGTGGCGGGCAACCGCCACCCCGTTTCGCGTTTCCGGGGCGCGAGGCTGCCGACACTTCCTGAGTGCCCGGCCATGGGGCTATAGTCGCCTCTCCCGCCCCTGCCGGAGTGCCGCGCCCCATGAGCCTTGCCGTCGCCATCCAGATGGACCCGATCGAGACCGTCGATATCGACGCGGACTCGACTTTCGTGCTGGCGCTGGAGGCGGAACGGCGCGGCCACGGCGTCTATCACTATCTGCCGCGCCATCTCTCGCTGCGCCAGGGCCGGGTCGTGGCCAGGGCGCGGCCGCTCTCGGTGCGCCGGGTCAAGGGCGACCATTTCACCCTCGGCGCGCCGATGGAACTGGACCTCGCCGCGGTCGATGTGGTGCTGATGCGCCAGGACCCGCCCTTCGACATGGCCTATATCACGGCGACGCACCTGCTCGAGCATGTGCATCCGCGCACCCTGGTGGTGAACGATCCGGTGCATGTGCGCAACGCGCCGGAAAAGCTTTTCGTCACCCATTTTCCCGAATTGATGCCGCCGACCCTGATCAGCTCCGATCCGGACGAGATCCGCGCCTTCCGCGCCGAGCACAAGGACATCATCGTCAAGCCGCTCTTCGGCAATGGCGGCGCCGGCGTCTTCCATATCAAGCCGGACGACGAGAATCTCAACTCGCTGCTCGAACTCTTCACCCAGCTCTATCGCGAGCCGATCGTGGTGCAGCGCTACCTGCCCGAGGTGCGCCAGGGCGACAAGCGCATCATCCTGGTGGATGGCGAGGCGGCCGGCGCGGTCAACCGCGTGCCGCCCAAGGGCGAGGCGCGCTCCAACCTGCATGTCGGCGGCACGGCGGTGAAATCGACGCTGACACGGCGCGACCGCGAGATCTGCGAGGCCATCGGCCCGGTGCTCAAGGCGCATGGGCTGATCTTCGTCGGCATCGACGTGATCGGCGACTATCTGACGGAGATCAACGTCACCTCGCCGACCGGGCTGCAGCAGATCGACCGTTTCGACGGCGTCAGCCTGGAGGCGCGCATCTGGGACGCCATCGAAGCGCGAAGGACCGGCCTGCGCGGCAATGCGTGAGCCGGTCCTCGCGCCGGATCGAGGAGCAGGCCATGGACATATCGAGAATCCCGGTCGGACAGGATCCGCCGCGCGACCTCAACGTGGTGATCGAGATCCCGATGGGCGGCGAGCCGGTGAAGTACGAACTGGACAAGGGCTCGGGCGCGCTCTTCGTCGACCGCTTCCTGCATACCGCGATGTTCTATCCCGGCAATTACGGCTTCATCCCGCACACGCTCTCGCTCGACGGCGATCCCTGCGACGTGCTGGTGGTGGGCCAGGTGAAGGTGGTGCCCGGCGCGGTGATCCGCTCGCGTCCGATCGGGGCGCTGCTGATGGAGGACGAGGCCGGGCCGGACGAGAAGATCGTCGCGGTGCCGGTGGACAAGCTGCACCCCTTCTATAGCGGCGTGCGCTCCTATCGTGACCTGCCCGGCGTCCTGTGCGAGCAGATCGCGCACTTCTTCAAGCACTACAAGGATCTCGAAAAGGGCAAGTGGGTCACCATCGTGCGCTGGATCGACGCCGCCGAGGCGGAGGAGCTGGTCGTGCAGGCCATCGCGCGCGCCGGCCAGAGCTGAACGCCGCCGCCGCAGACCCACCATGCAGAGGCCGCGCTTGCCCTCACCCGCGCTTTCGGGCCTTCTCGGACCATGCAGCCGCTCCACATGCTCCTCGCGCTCTCGATCAGCGTGATCTGGGGCTTCACCTTCTCCGCCGCCGCGGTCGGCGTGGCGCATTTCCCGCCGCTCTTCTTCACCGGCCTGCGTTTCGCCCTGGTGGCGCTGCTGCTCGCTTTCGCGCTGCGGGCGTTGCGGGGCTCGCGCCTGCGCGCCGTCGGCCTCATCGCGCTCACCATCGGCGTGCTGCATTTCACGCTGATCTATCTCGGCATCAAGCTCTCCGGTCGGGTTTCCGCGGTCGCCATCGCGGTGCAGCTTTCCGCGCCCTTCTCGCTGCTGCTTTCGGTGTTCGTGCTCAAGGAGACGGTGGGGTGGGTGCGCTGGACCGGCACCGCGGTCGCCTTTGCCGGCGTGGTGGTGCTGGGCTTCGATCCGGTCATCTTCCGGGCCTGGGGCGGGCTCGCGCTGGTGGTGCTCGGCGCCTTCGTCATGTCCTACGGCCTCGTGCTGATGCGCCGGCTCAAGGGCGTGGGCGTGCTGGAGCTGCAGGGCTGGATCGCCCTGATCAGCGCGCCGCCCCTGCTCGCCCTCTCCTTCGCCACGGAGAGCGGGCAGATGGCTGCCATCGCCGGGCTCGACTGGCGCGCCATCGGCGCCGTGGTCTATACCGCGCTCGCCTCCTCGATCCTCGGCCAGGGCGGCTGGTACTGGCTGCTGCAGCGCTACAAGGTGGCGCAGGTGACGCCGTTCGGGCTGCTGGCGCCGGTCTGGGGCGTGCTCTTCGCCGTGCTGCTGTTCGGCGAAGTCCTTTCGTCGCGCTTCGTCATTGGCGCGGCGATCATCCTGGCCGGCGTCGCGGTCATCACGCTGGCGCGCGAGCCGGCTCCGCCGCCGCCGGCACGTGACCCATAGTCCGTGGACTCATCGCCTACGACTGCCTAGGCAAAGCCAGTGGACCCGAGACAGGCATTCGGCCTTGCGGTGCGACGGCGCCGGCTCAGGCTTGGCGTCAGCCAGGAAGAGCTCGCGCACCGTGCCGGCATGGACCGCACCTATGTCAGCGGCATCGAGCGGGGCCGGCGCAATCCGACCCTGCTGGTGATCGGCCGGCTGGCGGCGGCGCTGGCCTGCGATCCGGCGCGCCTGCTGGCGCGCCCGCCGGGCGGGACCACGCGCGGGGGCGCGAACAGGATGGAAAGTCCGCATGCTCTCCCGCGTCCAGACCGTCGCCTTCGAAGGAATTGACGTCCGCGCCGTCGAGGTTCAGGCCCATCTGGCGCCGGGCCTGCCCGCCTTCACCATCGTCGGCCTCGGCGACAAGGCCGTGGGCGAAAGCCGGGAGCGGGTGCGCGCGGCGCTTTCGGGCATCGGCCTCGCCCTGCCGCCGCGGCGCATCACCATCAACCTGGCGCCGGCCGATCTGCCGAAGGAAGGCAGCCATTACGATCTGCCGGTGGCACTCGCCCTGCTGCTTGCCACCGGGGTGCTGCCGGGCGATGCGCTGGAGGGGCTGGTGGCGCTCGGCGAGCTCGGCCTCGATGGCGGCATCGGCGCGGTGGCGGGCGTGCTGCCGGCCGCCTTCCATGCGGCGGGGCAGGGACGGGGCATCGTCTGCCCGGCTGCCTGCGGCAGCGAGGCGGCCTGGGCGGGCGAACTCGAAGTGGTGGCGGCGCCCTCGCTGCTGGCGCTAATCAATCATCTGAAAGGCACCCAGGTGCTGGACCGGCCGAAGCCGGAACTGGCGGTGGCAGCCGGCCGCGCGCCGGATCTCGCCGATATCAAGGGCCAGGAGACGGCCAAGCGCGCGCTCGAGATCGCCGCCGCCGGCGGCCACAACCTGCTGATGAGCGGCCCGCCGGGTTCGGGCAAGTCGATGCTGGCGGCGCGCCTGCCCGGCCTGCTGCCGCCGCTCGCCCCGGCCGAGGCGCTGGAAGTCTCCATGATCGCCTCCGTCGCCGGCCTGCTGGAAGGCGGCCGCCTGAGCCGCGCACGGCCCTTCCGCAATCCCCATCATTCCGCGACCCAGGCGGCGCTGATCGGCGGCGGCAGCCGCGCCCGGCCGGGCGAGGTCTCGCTCGCCCATCTCGGCGTGCTGTTCCTGGACGAGCTCCCGGAATTCCCGCGCGCGGTGCTGGAAAGCCTGCGTCAGCCGCTGGAGGGCGGCCGCGCGGTGATCGCCCGCGCCAATGCCCATATCGCCTACCCGGCCCGTTTCCAGCTCGTCGCCGCGATGAATCCCTGCCGCTGCGGCCATCTCGCCGATCCGGCGCAGGGCTGCGGCCGCGCCCCGCGCTGCGCCCTCGACTACCAGGCCAAGCTCTCCGGGCCGCTGCTCGACCGCATCGATCTGCATGTGGAGGTGCCGGCGGTCTCGGCCAGCGACCTCGCCCTGCCGCCGCCCGCGGAGGGGAGCGAGGCGGTCGCGGCGCGGGTGGCGCGCGCCCGCGCCCTGCAGGCCGCCCGCTATGCCGGGCGGGTGGTGGAGGGGCGGCCGGTGCGCACCAATGCGGATGCCGAGGGCGAGCTGCTGGAGCAGGTGGCGGCGCCCGATGCCGCCGGGCGGCGGCTGCTCATGGAAGCGGCGGAGACGATGCGCCTCTCGGCCCGCGCCTTCCACCGCGTGCTCAAGGTGGCGCGCACCCTGGCCGACCTTGCCGGCGAAGGCGCGGTCGGCCGCCTGCATATCGCCGAGGCGCTGGCCTATCGCCGCATCGCGCCCACGATTTCCCGATAGGCGCCGCGCCCGGCCCCGGGGCTGACCTCCGCTTCCCCCTGACGCGAGGCCGAATCTCCTGCTAGATGGAGGCATGAGGGACTGGGCAGCGGGCATTCGCGTCTATGTCGAGCCGCGCGTGCTCGCCATGATCCTTCTCGGCTTCGCCTCCGGCTTGCCGCTCGGCCTTACCGGCCAGACGCTCCAGGTCTGGATGCGCGAGAGCGGCGTCTCGCTCGCCACCATCGGCTTCTTCGCCCTGGTCGGCGTTCCCTACACCCTGAAGTTCCTCTGGGCGCCGGCGGTGGACGCGGTGCGCCTGCCCTTTCTCACCCGCCGGCTCGGGCGGCGGCGCGCCTGGCTCTCGCTCTCGCAGGTGACGCTGGCGCTCGCCGTGGTGGCGCTCGGCCTCAACGATCCGGTGGCGCGGCCGGAAGTGACGGCGGCACTCGCCCTGCTGGTCGCCATCTGCTCGGCGACGCAGGACATCGTGATCGACGCCTTCCGCGTCGAGAGCCTGGAGAAGCCGCAATTCGCCGCCGGCATGGCGAACTATGTCTTCGGCTACCGCGTGGCGCTGCTGGTGGCCACCGCCGGCGCCTTCGAGATCGCGGCCTTCCTGCAGGCGGAAGGGCTGATCGGCGCCCAGGGCTGGTCCTGGACCTACGCCGCCATGGCATCGCTGCTGCTGGTCGGGCTGGCCACCACGCTCCTCTCGCGCGAGCCGGCCGCCACGGCAACGGACCGGCCGGCCGTGCCGCTTGCCTTCCGCGACCGGCTGAAGGCCGCCACCATCGATCCGCTCCGCGATTTCGTGGCCCGTCGCGACTGGCTCGCCATCCTGCTCTTCGTCATGCTGTTCAAGTTCGGCGATGCCTTCGCCGGCATCATGACCGCGCCTTTCGTGCTCGATATCGGTTTCGACAAGACCGATTACGGCCGGGTGGTGAAGCTCTTCGGCTTCGCCGCGACGCTCGCCGGCGGCTTCCTCGGCGGATATCTCTTCCGCGTGCTCGGGCCGGTGCGCGGTCTCTGGCTCGCCGGCATCCTCCAGCTCCTCTCCAACCTGATGTTCGTCTGGCTGGCGGAGGCCGGCGCGCTCTACTGGCTGCTGGTCCTCACCATCGCCGGGGAGAATCTGGCCGGGGGCATCGGCACGGTGATCTTCGTCGCCTATCTCTCCGGCCTGTGCGAGAACCGCGCCTATACCGCCACGCAATATGCCCTGCTCTCCGCCCTCTCGGCGGTCGGGCGGACCATCCTCTCCTCGGTGGCCGGCCTGCCGGCGGAAGCCTTCGGCTGGACCGCCTTCTTCCTGATCACGGTCGTGGCGGCGCTGCCGGGTCTCGTGCTGCTCGCCTGGCTCAACCGTCGCCCCGCCGACGAAACAGGCATTTCACGCCCGGCTTGAAGGCGCGCCGCCGGCGCACCAGCTCGAAGCCGCTGGTCTCGAAGAGGAGCCGGAGGCTCCGCGGCGTGAAGTAGCAGACATGGCGCGGCGGATCGAAGCCGTCCCAGCGGGCGAGGTCGCGCGGCACGCGCCAATGGCTCCAGTCCGGCGTGGTGACATAGAGCAGCGCGCCGGGCTTCAGCGCCCGGGCGAGGCGGGCGGCGAAGGCGCGTGGGTCCGGATCGTGCTCGATCACCTCGATGGCGCTGGCGAGGTCGAAGGCCGCCTCGGGCAGCGCCACCTCGCCGAGCCGCCCGGCGAAGAGCCGCGCCGCAGGGACGGCCCGCGCGGCCAGTGCCAGGGCCGCACCGTCCGGCTCGACGCCACTGACCCGGAAACCGGCCGCCGCCGCCGCCTCCAGCATGTAGCCGGCATGGCAGCCGATATCGAGATAGTCGCCGCCGCCGCCGGCCGCCCGCGAAAGCCAGCCCATCAGCCGCGCGGCGCGGCGGCGCTTGGAGGCCGCCTTGTGAAAATACCTGTCATGGCCGCCGGGCGGCGCGGTTGGCGGGATCGGCAGCAGCCGGGCGAATCCGCAGCCGGGGCAGCCGAAAAATCCCGCCGCGCGCGGCGAGGCCACGAGCATTTGACCGCATAGGTCGCAACACGGGGTTGACTCCATCGCTGTCAAATTTCACATGAATGACATAGGATCGTCACTTCACGGCAAGAGGTCAGGCCCATCATGCCGACCATGTACCAGGGCACGCTGCCTGTCACGCCGTCGGAACGACCCGCGTTGGCGCGGGAATGGCGTATCATGGCGGCGGGCGGCCGCTTCGAGGTGCGCCTGACGCACGATGCCGCCGACATCGCGGCGGCGCAGGCGCTGCGCTACCGCGTCTTCTATCGCGAGATGGGCGCGCGGGCGAATGCGACCATCGAAGCCACGGGGCGCGACCAGGACGAGTTCGATCCGGTCTGCGACCATCTGCTGGTGTTCGATCACGCGCGCGCGGCCGGCGACACGGTGGTCGGCACCTATCGGCTGCTGCTGCAGCGCGAGGCAGAGCGGTTCGGCCGCTTCTATTCCGCGGCCGAGTACGACATCCAGCCGCTCCTCGATCATGTCGGGGAGGCGAAGAGTCTGATGGAGCTGGGGCGCTCCTGCGTGCATGCCGACTATCGCACCTCGACCACGATCCGCCTGCTCTGGCGCGGCATCGCGCGATACATCTTCGACAACGGCATCTCGCATCTGTTCGGCTGCGCCTCGCTGCATGGCTGCGATCCGGACCAGCATCGCGACGTGCTGACCTACCTGCACCGCCATCACATGGTGCCGCCGCATCTGCATGTGCGGGCATTGCCCGAGCGCTATGTGGCGATGGACCGTCTGGCGGGCGGCGAGCCGGACCAGCGCGCCGTCTTCCGGCAGATGCCGCCGCTGATCAAGGCCTATCTGCGGCTTGGCTGCTATATCGGCGACGGCGCGGTGATCGACGCGGACTTCAACACCATCGATGTCTTCATCCTGCTCCCCGTCGAGCGCATCGACCAGAAATACTACAGCCTGCACGACGGCCAGGTCGAATAGACGCAGCGGCGAAATCAAGGTTGCGCGCGGGCGGCCATGCCGAAAGAATCTCCCTTGCCGGGCGGCGGCGCACCAGCCGGCTCGGAAAGGAGGGGAGTATCATGGCGGCTTATCTCATCGCCGAAGTGACGGTCACCGACCCGCAGGGTTACGAAGCCTACAAGCCGCTCGCCGCGGCCGCGATCGCGAAACATGGCGGGCGGTATCTCGTTCGCGGCGGCAACGCCGAGGTCCAGGAGGGGCAGCCCTGGAGCCGCATCGTGGTGCTGGAATTCCCCAGCATGGAGCAGGCACGCCGCTTCTACAATTCGCCCGAGTACCAGGCGGCGCTGCCGCTGCGCAAGGCCAATGCGGCGAGCCGCGTCACCCTGGTGGAAGGCGTGCCGGGCTGAGCCGGGGAGAGGCGCCAGCATGAATCTTGCGGAGCTGCTGCGCCGCGCGGCGGAGACCTATGGCGACAGGCCGGCGGTCTCCGATGGTTTCGGCCCGCACCAGGATTATCGCGCCCTTGCCGCGCGCGCCGCGCGGCTGGCGCGCGCGCTGCGCGAACGTTTCGGCCTGCGGCCCGGCGAGACGGTCGGCATCGTCATGAGCAATCAGCCGGCCTATCTCGAGATCCTGTTCGGCTGCTGGCAGGCCGGGCTCGCGGCGGTACCGGTCAATGCCAAGCTGCATGCGCGCGAGATCGCCTGGATCCTCGATAATGCGGAAGCGAGGCTCTGCTTCGTCTCGGCCGAGCTGGCGGAGGCGGTGGCGCCGCTGGTGGCGGTGCTCGATCGCCTTTCCACCGTCGTGGTCGCCGCCAGCACGGAGTATGAACGGCTGTTCCGCTTCGATGGGATGGCGCCCGAACGCGCGGTGACGCCGGATACGCTGGCGTGGCTCTTCTACACTTCGGGCACCACCGGCCGTCCGAAGGGCGCCATGCTCTCGCATCGCAACCTGATGCGCATGATCGTCAACTACTTCGCCGACGTGGACCAGATCGGCCCCGGCGACTGCATCATCCATGCCGCGCCGCTCTCGCACGGCTCCGGGCTCTATGGGCTGCCGCATTTGGCCAAAGGCGCCAACCAGGTGATCCCGCACTCGCGCGGCTTCGATCCGGCGGAATGCCTCTCGCTGATCGGACATTATCCCGGCACGAGCTTCTTCCTCGCCCCGACCATGGTGCAGCGGCTGGCCGCCGCGGCCACGCGCGAAAAGGTCGCAACCGGCAATCTCAAGACCATCGTCTATGGCGGCGGGCCGATGTATGTCGCCGACCTGCTGCGCGCCATCGAGGTCTTCGGTCCGAAGTTCGTCCAGATCTACGGTCAGGGCGAGGCGCCGATGACGATCACCGGCCTGCCGAAATGGATGCACGCCGATACTGCCCATCCGCGCTATCTGGAGCGGCTGGGTTCCGCCGGACCGGCGCGCACCGATGTGGAGGTCATGGTGGTGGGCGAGGACGACCGGCCGCTCGGCACGGGCGAGGTGGGCGAGGTGATCTGCCGGGGCGACGTGGTGATGCAGGGCTACTGGCGCAATCCGAAAGCCTCGGCCGAGACGCTGCGCGGCGGCTGGCTCCATACCGGCGACATGGGCAGCTTCGATGCCGAAGGCTTTCTCACCCTCAAGGACCGCTCGAAGGACCTGATCATTTCCGGCGGCTCCAACATCTATCCGCGCGAGATCGAGGAGGTGCTGCTGCGCCATCCCGGCGTGGCGGAATGTTCGGTGGTCGGCCGGCCCGATCCGGAATGGGGCGAGGAAGTGGTGGCCTTCGTGGTGGCGCGCGAGGGCGCGCGGCTCGAGGCGGCCGAACTCGACCGCCTCTGCCTCGACCATATCGCGCGCTTCAAGCGGCCGAAGCACTATTGCTTCGTCGAGACGCTGCCCAAGAACAACTACGGCAAGGTGCTCAAGACCGAACTGCGCCAGCGCCTCGCCCGCCCCGCCTGATCAGGCGGCGTGCCGCGGCCCGGGCTCCGGCCCGACATAGGCCGAAAGCGGCCGGATGATGCGCCCGCCGCGCTCCTGCTCCAGGATATGCGCGCACCAGCCGGCGGCGCGGCCGATGGCGAAGATGGCGGTGAAGGCCGCGCGCGGGATGGCGAGAGCCTCCAGCAGCAGCGCGGTGTAGAACTCGACATTGGTATCGAGCCGCCGTCCGGGCTGGCGCTCGGCCAGCAGCGCGAGGGCGGCGCGTTCCACCTCTTCGGCGAAGGCGATGCGATTGGACGCGCCGCGCAGGCTGGCGACGACTTCCTTCAGCACGTCGGCGCGTGGATCGCGGACACGATAGATGCGATGGCCGAAGCCCATCAGGCGCCGCCCGGCTGCGATCTCGGCCGCGAGCCAGGGCGCGATCCGCGCCGCATCGCCGATGGCATCGAGCATGTCGAGCACCGGACCGGGCGCGCCGCCATGCAGCGGCCCCTTGAGCGCGCAGAGGCCGGCCAGTGCCGCCGAGATCAGTCCGGCGCGGGTCGAGGCGACGACGCGGGCGGCGAAGGTCGAGGCGTTCATGCCGTGATCGGCGATGGTGACCAGGTAGGCATCGAGCGCCCGCACCTCGGAAGCCGGCGCCGGCGCGCCGCGCAGCAGCCGCAGGAAATCGGCGGCGGTGCCGAGGGCGGGATCCGGGCGGAGCGGAGCCAGCCCCTCGGCGCGGCGCAGCAGCGCGGCGGCGAAGACCGGCAGGGCGCCGCAGACCAGCAGGTGATGGGGCATGGCTTCGGCATCGGCGAGCAGGCCGAGGCCGACCCGCAACCCCTCCACCGGACCGAGTTCGGGCCCGCAGGCATCGAGCAGGGTCGCGACCAGCTCGTGCGCGCGCAGCCGCGCGGCGCCCAGCCCGGCCAGGATGCGCGCCGCATCGCCGCCTTCCACGGCGAAATCCTGCCAGAGCAGCGCGGCTGCCTGCTCGAAGGTGGCGCCGCCCCGCACCAGCTCGCGCAGCTCATGGCCACGCAGGATCAGCCGGCCGGCCTCGCCATCCACATGGCTCAGCACCGTCTCCGCCGCCACCACGCCATCCAGTCCGCTCGTCCGCATCGCACCCTCCATCGTCCAGCGAAGATAAGGACATCATTGTTGACTTGTATTGACTGTCAATATTGATAAAATCAATCAACATGAGCGACGAATTCGTCAGCGCGCGGGAAGCGGCGGCCCTCCTCGGCATCCGGCCGGCCAGCCTCTATGCCTATGCGAGCCGCGGCCTGCTGCGGCCGGAGGCGGGGGCGGGTCGGGAGAGCCGCTACCGGCTCGCCGAGCTGGAGGCCTTCCGCCAGCGCCGTGCGGCGGCGCGCTCGCCGCGCCGCGCCGCGCGGGGCAGCCTCGATTTCGGCCTGCCGGTGCTCGAATCCCGCATTACCCTGATCGAGGGCGGGCGGCTCTATTATCGCGGCCGCGACGCGGCGGCCCTTGCCGAAAGCGCCGGGCTCGGGGAGGTGGCGGCGCTGCTCTGGGACGTTCCGCCCGCCCTGCTGGCCATCCCGGACGAAAAGCTGCCGCCCTGCCCGGTCTCGCCCGGCTTCCTCGCCCGCGCCGCCATTCTGCTGGCGGAGAGCGAGGCGATGACGGAGGCCGGCCTGTTCGACCGGTCCCCCGCCGGCCTGGCGCGCAGCGGCCTGCGCATCCTTCGCCTCGGAATCCACGCCGCCGGGGGCCTGAGCCGGAGCGGGACGCCGCTCCATCTCGGGCTGGCAAGGGGCTGGGGCCTGGAGGAAGACGGCGCCGCGCTGCTGCGCGCGGCGCTGGTGCTCGCCGCCGATCACGAACTCAATCCATCGACCTTCGCCGTGCGGGTCGTCGCCGGCACCGGCGCCAGCCTGCAAGCCTGCATCGCGGCCGGCCTTGCTGCCCTGTCCGGGCCGCGTCATGGCGGCATGACCGCGCGGGTCGAGGCGCTGCTCGACGAACTGGGCACTGCGCCGGCCGAACGCGGGCTTGCAAGGCGGCTTGCACGCGGCGAAGAGCTGCCCGGCTTCGGTCACCGCCTTTATCCGGATGGCGATCCGCGCGCGCGGCTGCTGCTCGCGCGCCTGGAAGCAGCGCGGCCGGGCCCGATACTTGCCCATGCCGGCGAGGTGTCGCGGGCGGCGCGGCTTCTCACCGGCCTGCATCCCAATATCGACTTCGCCCTGGTGGTGCTGCGCCGCGTGCTCGGCCTCGCGGAGGGCGCGGCCTTCGCCATCTTCGCCATCGGGCGCATGACCGGCTGGATCGGCCATGCGATGGAGCAGATCGGCTCGGGCGAGATGATGCGGCCGCGTGCCGCCTATGCCGGCCCGAGGCCGGTCCGCGACAGGGAGGGAGGCTGAGCATGGCCGGACGCATGGCGGGCAAGTCGGTGATGGTGGTTGGCGCGGGCGCCAGCGGACCGGGCTGGGGCAATGGCAAGGCCGCCGCCGTGCTCTATGCGCGCGAGGGCGCGCGAGTTTTTGCCATCGATCGCAATGCCGATGCCGCGGAAGAGACCTGCGCGATCATTCGCGGCGAGGGCGGGGCGGCCGAAGCCTTCGCCGCCGACGCGGCGCGCGCCGACGATGTCGCCGCCATGGTCGATGCCTGCCTTGCACGTTTCGGCCTGCCCGACGTGCTGCATCACAATGTCGGCATCGTGATGACCGGCGGCCCGGCGGAGACGGCGGAGGCGGACTGGGACCGGCTGATGGCGGTCAACGTCAAGAGCCTCTATCTCGTCTGCCGCGCCCTGCTGCCCGATATGGCCGAGCGCGGACAGGGCGTCATCGTCGCCGTCTCCTCGGTCGCGTCGCTGCGCTATGTGGGCTATCCCTCGGTCGCCTATTGTGCCTCGAAGGGCGCGGTCAACCAGCTGGTGCAGAATATCGCCGTGCAATATGCCGCGCGTGGCATCCGCGCCAATGCGGTACTGCCGGGCCTGATGGATACGCCGATGGTGGTCGAACCGCTGAAGGAAGCCTACGGCCCCGGCGGGGTCGAGCGGATGCGCGCCGCGCGCAACGCCCAGGTGCCGACCGGGCGCATGGGCAGCGCCTGGGACGTGGCGCATGCGGCGCTCTTCCTGGCCTCCGACGAGGCCGCTTACGTCAATGGCCATATGCTGGTGGTGGATGGCGGCCTGACCGCCAAGTTCGCCTGAAGGATCAGACCCCGGCGGCGATGCGCGCGGCGACCGGGCGGGGCAGCAGCAGCCAGTAGCGGCCCTTGTGCTTCATGCGCCCGGCGATGGCGGCGGCCTCCGGTCCATGGCCCCAGAAGACATCGCCGCGCACCGGTCCCCGGATCGCCCCGCCGGTATCCTGCGCCACCATGAGCCGGCGCAACGGCCGGTCGGGTGCCGCCGGATCGGCGGCCGGATGGGCCGTATCGAGCCAGAGCGGAAAGCCCAGCGGGAAATGCGCCCGGTCGACGGCGAGCGAGCGGCCGGCGGTCAGTGCCACGTTCTGCGCTCCGATCGGTCCCTCGCCGGAAAGCTCGCGGAAGAAGACGAAGGAGGGGTTCTCGCGCATCAGCGCGGCCGCCTCGCCCGGATTGTCGGCGAGCCAGGCGCGGATCGTCTGCATGGAGACCGTCTCGGGCGTGAGCGCGCCGCGCTCGATCAGCCGCCGGCCGATGGCGAAATAGGGATGGCCGTTCTGCGCCGCGTAGCCCACGCGCAGCACGCCGCCTTCCGCGAGCTCGACCCGCCCCGAACCCTGGATGTGCAGGAAGAAGGCATCGACCGGATCGGACACCCAGGCGATCACCGGCGCCTTGCTTGCCAGCGCGCCGGTCTCGATCTCCGCGCGCGTCTCGTAGGGGCGAAGCTGGCCCTCATTGACCCGCCCGGCGATGCGCTGGCCCCTGAGCTGGTCGCGGAACAGGCCAAGATCGACCATCACCAGATCGGACGGACGGCCGAGCAAGGGCACCTCGAAACCGGGCGCCTTGCGCCGGCTGCCGCGAAGCGATGCCTCGTAATAGCCGGTGAAGAGGCCTTCGGTCTGGTCGTTGTTGGCGGCGGCGACGGGAACGAACTCGGCCTCCAGCAGGGCGCGCAGCGCCGCATCGTCGCCCGGCGCGATGGCCTGCATCCGCGCGCAGGGCCCGGCCCATTCCTCGGCGCGGCCCAGCAGGCCGAGATCGCGTCCGGCCTGGCGCGCGATCGCCTGGCAGGAACGGGCCAGCGCCGGCAGCGCCTCCGCAATCCGGTCCTCGCGCCAGCCTTGCAGGTCGGCGAAGCGGGCGGGCTTGAGCACCAGCCGGTCGGGTGGCGGCGCCGGCGGGGCGCAGCCCTGAACCAGCAGGACCAGCAGGAGGAGAAGGGGCCAGACCAGCCGGTTGCGTGGCATGGCTTGCATGGACGCGCTCAGGCCGGGGCGGAGGTCGCCACCAGGGTCCAGTTCGGATCGCTCGAACGCAAATCGCGCGCGAAGGTCCAGATGTCGGTCACTTCCTCCGGCACGGTCGTGCTGCCGGAGATGAGCTTGCCGGTCGCGTCGTGGGTGGCGTTGATCAGGTCGGAGACGAACTTGACCGTGACCTCGGCGACGCGGCCCTTGAGATCGGCCTCGACGATATCGGCCGACTTGATGGCGATGATGGTGGAGGTCAGGGTCTGGTCGGCGGCGTTGCGCTCGGCGATGGCGCCGGCGAAGCTCTGGAACACGTCCGGGCTGAGCAGCGGCTTGAGCGCCGCGGTGTCGCCATGGGCGAAGGCGCCGACGATCATCTCGTAAGCCGCCTTGGCGCCGGCGATGAAATCGACCGGGTCGAAATCGGCATCGGCCTGCTTGATGCGCGACAGCCCGTCGGCGGCGGGCCCGCTCGAGAGCATCTTCTGCGCCTGCTCGAGCTTGCGCCGGTCGGGCAGCGGCAGAACATTGTCCTCCGCCGGTTCCACCGGCGCGCCCGGCGTCGCCGGCGGGCGGCGCTGCTCGAAGCCGGTGCGCCGGCCGAGCACGTTCCGCAGCCTGAGCACGATGAAGCCCGCGATCATGGCCAGCAGGATGATATCGATGAACTGAAAACCGTCGCCCATGCTCATTCAACCGGAAGATGAAGCACGCCAGGGATGGCGCCGCCTGCGATCTCCCCGAAGGCGTCCGGGAGAACCGCCTGTTTCAGACTATACCCGCCGGGGCGCCCAGGTCCAGCGACCCGCCCCGGCGTCCTTGCCCCTAGAGATATGTCCGCCCGGGCCCGCTGCAAGCCGGTGAATGTCCCTAAACGGGAGGGACTGCGTCAGTTTGGCTGTCCCTGTCCCGGCATCTGGCCCTGGCGGTGGCGCAGGTAGAGCTGCAGGAAATCGATCGGTTCCAGCATCAGCGGCGGAAAGCCGCCATCGCGGGTCGCATCGGCGATGATGCGGCGGGCGAAGGGGAAGATCAGGCGCGGGCACTCGATCAGGCAGACCGGCTCGAGCTGCTCCTGCGGGATGTTGCGCAGCGTGAACAGGCCGCCATAGACCAGCTCGGCGACGAAGACGGTCTCCGGCTCCGGCGCTCCTTCGGCCTCGCGCCGGGCGGTGGCGCGCAAGGTCAAGGTGACCTCGAACATCTCCTCGGCCAGCGAGCGGGCGCCCACATCCACGTTGACCTCGATCTGCGGCGCGCTGGCGCCGGGGATGAGGCTCTGCGGGGCGTTCGGGCTCTCGAAGGAGAAATCCTTCACATACTGCGCGTTGATCGCGAGCTGCGGGCTTAAGGCCTGGCCGCCGGAAGGGGCCGCGTCGGTTCCGCTCATCTTGAACTGGGTCTCCGGAGATCGGGGAAGGGGAGCGGAACCGCTAGCATGGATGGCCCGTCGGCACAATGCGGAAGGCTTCAGCCCTTCTGCCAGATCGCATCCTTGAGGAATCGGGCGATGAAGGCCTCGTGGCGGGCGAGTTCCGCCGCACTCGGCCCGTGCGGGCGCGGCGGGCGGAATTCGCGCCGCGGCCCGCCGCCGCCGCCGGCGCCCGTCTGGCCCAGCACCAGGCCCGGCTGGCGGCCGCCCACCAGCTCCAGATAGACCTCGGCCAGCAACTCCGCATCGAGCAGCGCGCCGTGTTTCGTGCGGGCGGAATTGTCGATGCCGAAGCGCCGGCAGAGCGCATCGAGACTTGCCTGCGCGCCGGGGAACTTCTGGCGTGCGAGGCGCACCGTGTCGACGGCGCGCGTCATCGGGATGATGGCGCGGCCGAGGCGCGTCAGCTCCGCATTGATGAAGCGCATGTCGAACTCGGCATTGTGGATGACGAGCCGCTCCTCCTCGTCGGAGCCGATGAAGGCGAGGAAATCGTCCACCACTTCGGCGAAGCGCGGCTTGTCGGCGAGGAATTCGTCCGAAAGGCCGTGCACCTCGAAGGCGGCGGTCGGCATGTCGCGCTCGGGATTGAGGTAGGTCTGGTAGATGCGCCCGGTGGGCAGGTGGTTGAACAGCTCGATGCAGCCGATCTCCACCAGCCGGTGCCCCGACAGCGGATCGAGACCGGTCGTCTCGGTATCCAGCACCACTTCGCGCATCGCCGCTCCTTGCCGCCGCTCTCCGCTATTCCGTCTAGCACAGGCGAGAGCGAAGGTGAATGCGGGCCGTCATGTCCATCACACCGCGCGCCGCCTCGGCACCACGCGGCGGGCCTGGCGCAGCACGGCGCGCAGCTTCGCCAGCGCATCGCGCTTGCCGCGCCCGGTGGGGATGACGAAATCGGCGCGCCTTCGCTTTTCCGCATCGGGCACCTGGCGGGCGAGAATGCTGGCGAGCTTCTCCGCATTCATGCCCGGCCGGCGCAGCACGCGCGCGCGCTGCACGGCGGAGGGCGCGCTCACCACGATGACGCGGTCGACGCGCTTCTCCCCGCCGGTCTCGAAGAGCAGCGGGATGTCGAGCACGACGAGCGGTCGCCTCGCGGCGCGCGCGCGGCGCAGGAAGCGCATCTGCGAGCGGCGCACCAGCGGATGGACGATGCGCTCGAGCCGCCGGATCGCCGCCTCGTCGCCCAGCACCTCGGCCGCCAGCAGGCCGCGATCGACCGCGCCGTCGCGGATCGCCTTCGGGAAAGCCCGCGCGATCGGCGCCACCGCCGCGCCGCCGCGCGCATAGAGCGCATGCACGGCGGCGTCGGCGTCGTAGACCGGCACGCCGAGGCGGCGCAGCATGCGCGCCGTCTCGCTCTTGCCCATGCCGATCGATCCGGTGAGGCCGATCAGGATCATGCCAGCACATGCGCCCGCAGCGCGGGCGTCACTTCCGGCGCGACGCCGAACCAGGCGGCGAAGCCCGGCCGCGCCTGGTGCAGCAGCCAGCCGATGCCATCGACCACCGGGTGGCCGCGCGCCCTGGCGCGCGCCAGCAAGTCGGTCTCCAACGGCGCATAGACCGCATCCGTCACCAGCGCCGCGCGCGGCAGGGCATCGAGATCGAGGACGAGCGGCGCCTGCCCCGTCAGCCCCAGCGTGGTCGTGTTGGCGAGCAGCGCCGCCCCGTCCAGCGCCGCCTGCGCCTCGTCCCAGCCATAGGCGGAAATGGCGCCGCCGATCTCCTCGGCAAGCCGCGCCGCGCGATCCAATGTGCGGTTGACGATGCGCACCTCGGGCGCGCCCTCATCAAGCAGCGCCGCCACCACCGCGCGCGCCGCGCCGCCGGCGCCGAGCACCACGGCGGGACCCCGGTCGGCGCGCCAGCCGGGCGCGCCCTGGCGCAGGTTCTCGAGGAAGCCGAAACCATCGGTGTTGCGGCCTTCGAGCCTGCCATCCTCATGCACGATCACCGTGTTGACCGCGCCGACGCGCCGCGCGAAAGGCTCGAGGATATCGACCTCCGCCGCCGCCGTTTCCTTGTGCGGCACGGTGACGTTGCAGCCGCGGAAGCCGAGCTTGGGCAGCGCGCGCAAAGCCTCGCGCGCGTCTTCCGGCCGCACCGCGAGCGGCAGGTAGGCGCCGTCGATGCCATGCAGCGCCAGCCAGTAGCCATGCAGCCCGGGCGAGCGGGAATGGCTGACCGGCCAGCCCATGACGCCGGCAAGAAGGGCACGGCCGGTCAAGGTCCTCATCTTGTCAGGATCCCGTGCCCGCGCAGGAAATCGAGCAGCGGCAGCAGCGGCAGTCCGAGAATGGCGAAATGGTCGCCATCGACGCGGGCGAAGAGCTGCGCGCCCAAACCTTCGAGCTGGTAGGCGCCGACCGAGTGCCGCACCTCCGGCCCGGCCGCCTCCAGATAGGCATCGAGGAAGGCTTCGGAGAACTCGCGCATATGCAGGCTGGCGCGTTCTACATGATGCCAGAGGATGCCATCGTCGCGCGCCACGCAGACGGCGCAATGAAGCAGATGGCGGCGCCCGCGCAGCTTCAGAAGCTGTGCCCGCGCCGCGGCCATGTCTTCGGGCTTGTCGAACCACTCGCCCTCGCAGGAGAGCATCTGGTCGCCGCCGATGACGTGGATGCCCGGATAGCGCGCCGAGACCTTGAGCGCCTTGAGTTCGGCCAAGGTCGTCGCCGCATCGTCCGGATTGCGGCCGGCGGCGGCGAGGCCGCGCTTGACCTCCGCCTCGTCGATGCGCGCCGGCTCCACGTCGATGACGAGGCCGGCCTCGCGCAGGATGCGCGCCCGCGCCGCGCTCGCCGAGGCCAGCAGCAGCACCGCCTTGCCTTCGCCCATCAGGGGCTGGCGCCGGGATTCGGGCACGGTCATGACCGGTTTATCGCGGATTCGCCGCGCGAGGGCAATGTCGCGCCTGCCATTGCCGCCGGCCCGACCAGCCGGAAGGTGAGGTTGATGCGTGCGGCGCCGAGGCGTGCCATGCGCGGCAGGGCATGCTGCCAGCCGGCCTGGCAGCCGGCCCGCATGACGAGGCCCGAGCCATGTTCCAGCACGATCTCGTGGCGCGCCGGCGCCAGCGGCGGCCGGCTGCGGAAGAGAAAACGCCGCGCCGCGCCGAAGCTGAACGAGACGACGACCGGCGCGGGGCCGAGTTCCGGCTCGTCGTCGCTGTGCCAGCCCATCGCCTCGCCGCCATCGCGGTAGAGGTTGAGCAGGACGGCGTTGAACGGCAGGCCGGCGAGATCCTCGGCGGCGCGGCGGAGCCGGCCGAGCAGCGCGGTCCAGGGCGCGGGCTGCCGCGCGATGCCGGAATAACGGTAGATGGCGCCCGCATCGCCGTGCCAGGCGACGCGCCGGGCGAGCGTGCGCGCGCGGCCGAACATGACGAGCGTCTCGGGCCGCCATTCGATCTCGGCGCCGAGCCGGGCGAAGATCGCATCGGCCGCCGCCGGCGCGAACAGGCCGGGCCGGTAATCGATCGGCGGCCGGGGCGCGTCCCGGCCGAAAAGGTCTCGCTCGTTCAATCCCGGCCTCGCCGCGGCAAGGCGCCGGAGCGGCGCCGCGCCCAGTCTAGCGCGCCGGCGGCGGGGGTTGCTGCGTCATTGCCGCAGGCTGGTAATGCTCGCGCAGGGTGCGCGAGAGTTCGAGGGCGCGGCCATAGGCGCCGGTCGCCTCGCTCGCCTGGAAGCGGAGCGGCATCCCGGCCGGCCCCGGCGGCGGCGGAGCGAGCGGGCGCGGCTCGCCGCCGAAGGTCATGCGGGTCCTGTCGATGGGGAAAAAGCGCCTGCCATCGGCCAGCGACGCGGGCGGTGCCGGCGGCGGCTGCGGCGCGGCCTCCGCCAGCGGCTTTGGCGCGGCTTGCGCCTGGGCCAGCGCGGCCTCGGAAAGCTGGGCCAGGATGCCGTTCTGGGTTGCCTCCGAAACCGGAACCTCGGTCAGGGTCGGCGGCGCCGCGGATGCCATGGCCGGGCCGGCCGCGGGGGCGGCAGCCTCCGGCAGGGCGGCGAGCGCGGTGGGCGGGGCTAGTCCCTCGTCCGGCTGGCCGAAGAACCAGGCCAGCGCCGTGCCGCCGATATCCTTGCCGGCGATGGTCTCGACGGCGGCATTGACCACCCCCGATATCACCCCGCCGACGCCGAGATAGAGCCCGCCGCCCAGCACGCGCGCCACCGGCGAGATCTGGTCGCCGGAGAGGTGGCGGTAAATGTTGCCGACCACCGGCACGTGATGCAGCGGGTTGACCACGTCGAGCACGGCCAGGAAGTAGCTCTTCGGATCCGGGCAATCCTCCACCTCGCAGCGGCTTTCATGGGCATGCGAGGCTTCCGGCCACCAGTCGGCGGGCTTGGCGATGGTGGGCACGTTCATCCGCGTCTCTCCTTCATGGGAGAGGAGGAAGCAAGCATCGCGCCAACGCCACGACCGAAGATTTCAGGGGAATTGCGGATGGCCGGCCGGTGCCGGGCCGGCAAATTCTGCCCGGTGGGGCACGGCGCCTAAAGATAGTGCCCGGAGCGTTTCTTCTTGGTCAGCAGGTAGGCTTCGTTGTGGGCATTGGCGGGGAAGGCATGCGGCACCCGCTCGGCGACCCGGATCCCCACCGCCTCGAGCTGGCGCACCTTCTCCGGATTGTTGGTCATCAGCCGGACCGCATCGAAGCCGAGATGGCGCAGCATGGCGGCGGCCGGCTCGAACAGCCGTTCGTCCGCCTCGAATCCCAGCCGTTCGTTGGCCTCGATCGTGTCGAAGCCCTGGTCCTGCAGCCGGTAGGCGCGGAGCTTGTTCATCAGGCCGATGCCGCGTCCCTCCTGCGCCAGATAGAGCAGCACGCCGCCGCCGGCCTCGGCGATGGCGCGGATGGCGCCGCGCAATTGCTCGCCGCAATCGCAGCGCAGCGAACCGAGCAGGTCGCCGGTGAAGCATTCGGAATGGATGCGCGCCAGCACGGGGAGTTTTCGCGGCGGGTCGCCGATGACGATGGCGAGATGCTCGAGCGCGCCGTCGGCCGGGCGGAAGGCGTGGATGCGCGCTTCCGGTGCGTCCGCCAGCGGCACCCGCGCCGAGGCGACGGGGGTGAGCCGCCCGGCGCCGGCATCTTCCAGGGCGGCGAGATCGGCAAGCGGCACGACGAGCAGGCCCTGGCTTGCGGCAAAATCCGCGAGCCGCTCCGGGGCGGCCCGCACCAGCAGGCCGGCCGGCAGCAGCCCGGCCCGCTTGGCGAGCCCGATCAGGCGCCGCGCCGCCTCCGGCGGCGCCGTCCGTTCGGCGGTGAAGGGGCCCTGGAGGGGATGGTCGAGATCGGCGGCCGGGTCGGCGAGGCTCCGCAGCATGGGAGCGTCCATGCGCGGCTCGAGGCGCAGCAGTACCGGATCGGTGACCGCGGTGCGGACCTTGAGCACGCCGGCGCGGTGCGGGGTGAGGACGAGGAAGCCATCGCCGAGGCGCCGCATGGCCTCCAGCGCGGCCGCGCCGATGCCCTCGATGGCGGCGACCAGGCCGCCGCCCTCGCCCGGGAGCAGCAGCGCCCGGCCGCGCCGCAACTCGCCCGCCGCGCGGTCGGCCTGCAACAGCGCGCGGGCGGCCGCGTCGATCTGTCCGCCGGGCTCGCTCATGGCAGGGGTGTAGATCGGCCCCGGCACGCTGGCAAGGCCGAGTTTCCCGGCCCGCCCGGGCCAGGCCGGGCACGCCCCGCCCCCCGCCCCCCAGCCAGCCCGTGCCCGATATGCCCGGCCCGGCGCAGGGTGCGGGGCTGTCGGAACGCGACGGCGGCGGGCTGGACCCCGGCATCCATACCGATTTTGCCGGCAGCATGTCCTATGGCGACTATCTGCGGCTCGACCTGCTGCTCGCCGCGCAGCAGCCGCGCTCGGAGAGCCATGACGAGCTGCTCTTCATCACCATCCACCAGGCGAGCGAGCTGTGGCTCAAGCTGATGCTGCACGAGGTGCAGGGCGCGCAGGCCTGCCTGCGCCGGGGCGCGTTCAAGCCCGCCCTCAAGATGCTCTCGCGCGTCGGGCGCATCCAGGCGCAGATGATCCAGTCCTGGGACGTGCTCTCGACCCTGACGCCTGCCGACTATCTCGCCTTCCGCGGCGCGCTCGGCCGCTCCTCGGGCTTCCAGTCTTACGGCTACCGGGCGCTGGAATTCGCGCTCGGCCTGCGCGACCCGGCCTTCCTCGCCCCGCACCGGCACGACGCGGCGATCCATGAGGCGCTGCAGGCGATCCTGCGCGAACCCGGCCTCTACGACGATGCAGTGCGGCTTCTGGCGCGCCATGGCCTCGCCGTGCCGCGCGAGGTGCTGGAACGCGATCCGGCCGGGCCCTGGCGCGCCCACCCGGCGGTGCGCGCCGCCTGGCTCGCGGTCTATCGCGACACGGCGCGGCATTGGCCGCTCTATGAACTGGCGGAGAAGCTGGTCGATATCGAGGACTGGTTCCAGCAATGGCGCTTCCGGCACATGCAGACGGTGGAGCGCATCATCGGCGCCAAACGGGGCACCGGCGGCTCGTCCGGCGTCGCCTATCTGCGCGGCGCGCTCGAGCGGCGGCTGTTCCCCGAACTCTGGGAGCTGCGCGGCGAGCTGTGAGGCGCCTTGACAGCGCCGCCGCCTCGCGCCGACCATCGCCGCGCTTTCAGCGGACGAGGGGGTTTCGGAGCATGGCGGCTGTCTTTCGCGATTACGACCAGGCGGGGCTCGATGCGCAATATTACCTGCGCGGGCTGATCAAGGATTTCCAGGTCTATTTCGACCGCTATCGCAGCGAGACCGATCGGGCCAAGCGCGACTTCGCGCACCGGGCAGATGTCGCCTATGGCCCGAGCGAGGCCGAGCGGGTGGACATCTACACGACGGCGAACCAGGGCGCGCCGGTGCATGTCTTCATCCATGGCGGCTACTGGCAGGCGCTCGACAAGGCGGATTTCGGCTTCATGGCGCGCACCATCGTGCCGGCGGGGGCGGTGCTCGTCGTGGTCAATTACGCGCTCTGTCCCAGCGTGCGCATGGACGAGATCGTGCGCCAGAACCGCGCGGCGCTGGCCTGGGTCTGGCGCAACGCGCGAACCTTCGGCGGCGATCCGGCCCGCATCTTCGTCTCCGGCCATTCCGCCGGCGGCCATCTGACGGCGATGATGGCGCTGACCGACTGGCCGTCCTTCGAACCCGGCCTGCCGCGCGATCTGCTCAAGGGCGGCTTCGCCATCTCGGGCCTCTTCGACCTGGAGCCGATCCGCCTCTGCTATCTGAACGAGAAGCTGCGCATGGACGAGGCCGAGGCGCGGCGCAACACCCCGCTCGCCCAGGTGCGCCCCGGCGTGCCGCCGCTCCTGCTCAGTGTCGGCGGCGAGGAGACGGCGGAATATCACCGCCAGCAGACGGAGTTCCGCGATGCCTGGCGCAAGGCGGGCAACCGCGTCGAGGAGATCGCCGCGCCGGGGCTGCATCATTTCTCGATCATCGAGGAACTGGCGCGGCCCGGCAGCGCCATCGCCCGCGCCGCGCTCGGCCAGATGGGGCTTTAGCCCGGAGGTGCGAGGCCGGCGGCTTCCAGCATGGCGGCGATATCCTCGCGCACCTGCCGGCGCAGTTCCGCCAGCGCCGCCTCGTCCGGCGGCGTGGCGAGCGCCTCGGTGAGGCGGGCGGCGACGGTCTCGGGTGTCTGTTCGGCAGGCTCGACGAAGAAGCGTTCGCGCCCGGCGAGGCGGCCGAACTGGCGCAGCTTGTCGTCCCAGATCAGGCCCACCGCCGGCACGCCCAGCGAAAGCGCCAGGATGTTCGCGTGCAGCCGGTGGGCGACGATGGCGCGGAAGCCGGCGATGCGCCAGGCAAGTTCGGTCGCCGTGCGCGGCGGTGCCGGCACGGGCAGGCCCAGTTGCCCGGCGACGCGGGCGAGGAAGGCCCGGTCGGCCGGCGCGCCGTTGCAGAACAGCTCGATCCTGTGGCCGGCATCGCGCAGCCGCCCGGCCAGCCCGACCCAGAAGCGCAGCACGGTCTCGTCGGTAAACGGGGCGCTCTCGCCGGCGCGCCGGCGCAGCAGGCGCGGCGCCATGATGCCGAGCCCGATGGCTTGCGCGTCCGAGCGCTGGCGAAAGCCATAGACTTCGGCGGCGAAGATCGCCGGATCGGCGCCGAGACGCAGCGGCACGCGGATCGCATCGCCGAAGCCGCGGCGGACATTCTCGAGCGATTCCCGGTCGCGCAGCGAGACATGGCAGGTCAGCGGCGCGGCAAGTGCCCGGCGCAGCAGCCGCCAGCCGACGGGCGAGAAGCTTGCGGCCGCGCCGCAGCCGAGGAAAGCGGTGGGAATGCCGGCGCGGCTTGCCATGCCGGTCGCGGCCGCGATGCGCAGCGGAAAGCGCAACTCCGTGTCGAGCAGGAGCTGGCCGCCGCCGATCACCATGAGCGCCGCATGGGGCAGCAGCGGCTCCAGCCGCTCCGCCAGCCGCCGCCGGCCGGAGAGATACCATTCCAGGACGCTCGCCGCCCGGCGCAGCGGGCGCAGCCGGCGCACCAGCCGCAACAGGCGCACCGACAGCCGGCGCCGGCGCTTGCGACCGAAGGATTCGTAACGCAGCCGGCCCGACATGTCGACCGCGCTGACCAGCAGGCCGGGCGCGAGCTGGCGCAGCAGATGCAGAAGGCATTCGGCGATGGCGCCATCGCCCACATTGGCGCTGAATCGCTCGCCGCAGACCAGGATCATCGGCGTCAGTTCGGTCCTGTTCTGCCTGTCCCGGCGCGGATTTTCCGGCATTCTTCGGCCTGATCCGAATTATTACACTAGAATTACTACTTATCAGTTTTCAACCAATACTGGTCAGGCTAGTTTCTTCCGGCAGGTCCGCGCGCGGACCGGAGAGGGCGTACCGACCGAACTCCATCATGGATACCTCGGCTCGCAAGGCAATCATCAATACGCCGGGGCAGCGCGGATTCGGCCAGCGGATCCTGGCCTGGCTCCGGCTCGCGGCCGACCAGACCCGCTTTCTCTGGCGTGACGCGGCGCTGCGCCTGCGCCGGCGCCATGTCGGCCTCGCCGATCTCAGGCTGCCTTCGATCGACGGCGCCTATCCGGATGCCGCGGCGCTCGGCCGGCGCCTCCTGCTCTATACCGCGTGCGACCCGGACTATTTCGAGCGCTACTACGAGACGCTGGTTCTCTCGCTCGAACGCAACTCACCGGGCGTGGCGCTGCATCTGCATATCTTCGATCCGCGGGACCGGGCGCATCTGGCCCTGATCGAGGATCTGCGCCGGCGCTGCCCGAGCCTGCTGCTCACCTGCACCGGGGAACGGGTCGAGGCGCCGGGGCGCGATGCGATCTACCGCATCACCTATTATGCGAGCATGCGCTTCCTGCGCCTGCACGAGATGATGCGCGCGACCGGCCGCGACGTGCTCTCCATCGACGTCGATACGCTGGTGCTGCGCCCGCTCGGCGAGCTGCTCGATTTCGTCGCCGGCGCCGACGTTTCCTTCCGCGCCCGCTTCCGCCATCCCGATCCGCGCCGGCGCATGCTGGCGGGCGTGATCTGGTTCCGCCATTCGCCGGCCGCCCTCGCCTATCTCGGGCGCGTGGCGCGGCGCATCGCGCTGCATCTGCTGGAACCGGACTTTCCCGTGCAATGGTATCTCGACCAGCGGCTGCTGCATCTCGAGTTCCGGCGCGAGCGGCTGCGCCCGCGCGGCATGAAATGGCGAAGGCTGCACCGGCGCTTCATCGACTGGCACTACGACGAGGGCAGCGTCATCTGGGTCGGCAAGGGCAAGCGCAAGGACGAGAACCGCCGCTATCTGCGCCTCGGCGAAAAGCTGCGCGCGGAACGGCCGGACCCCCGCTCCTCCGCCGCGCAGTAGGCCGACCGCAGGCTTGTCGCCGCCAAGAAAAGGCCGTGAGGCGGACAGCACATACGCCGCTTCTTCGCATATCGGCGGACGGAAACGGAGCCAATCACCAAGTCGTGACTTGCGAAAGCGTAATGTCGATGGCTCTAATTCTCGTGCACCGTGCTAGACGCACTCAAATAAGGGCGGGTAAATTCAATCATGCGCGCCAGTTATTGGAACCATTCATCACAGGCTGTTGAAACTTCCTCCATGGCGGCTCATGAACTCGTCAGGGAGCGGCCCAGGAACCGGGAGATCGGGATGAGCAACGCGAAGCGCATTCTGCTGGTGGACGACGACGACGCGTTGCGCCAGACGCTTGCGGAGCAGCTCGATCTGAACGGGGAGTTCGATACCGAGACCGCGCCCAACGCCGCCACGGCGATGGAGCTGGCGCGCTCGCAGCTTTACGACCTGATGATCCTGGATGTCGGCCTGCCGGACATGGACGGGCGCGAACTCTGCAAGCAGCTCCGCAAGAACGGCGTACGGGTGCCGGTGGTGCTGCTGACGGCGGCGGACACCGATGCGGACACGATCCTCGGCCTCGATGCCGGCGCCAACGACTATGTGCTCAAGCCGTTCAAGTTCCTCGTCCTGCTGGCGCGCATCCGCGCCCAGCTCCGCCAGCACGAGCAGAGCGAGGATGCGATCTTCTCGATTGGTCCCTATTCCTTCCGGCCGGCGGCCAAGGTGCTGCTCGATTCCGAGCGCAAGCGCAAGGTGCGCCTGACCGAGAAGGAGACCTCGATCCTCAAGTACCTGTTCCGCGCCGGCGACAAGCCGGTGGCGCGCGAGGTGCTGCTGAACGAGGTCTGGGGCTACAATGCCGGCGTCACCACCCATACGCTCGAGACGCATATCTATCGCCTGCGCCAGAAGATCGAGCGCGATCCCTCCAACGCGCGCATCCTGGTGACCGAGCCCGGCGGCTATCGCCTGGCCCAGTAATTCCCATAGCGGGCGCTCGCACTCCCCCCGCGAGATCAGCGGCCCTGGAAAACAGGAGCCCTCTTCTCGGCGAGCGCCCGCTGACCCTCCCGGAAATCCTCGGAAGCCCAGCAGGCCTGCGCGTCGCGCCGCGCCGCCGCCTCGTCGAGGCCGCCCAGAGCCAGGCCGGTGAGGGTGCGCTTCATCCCGGCATAGGCGAGCGGCGCCATGCCCGCCAGGTCCGCCGCGAAGGCGGCGATGCCGGCCTCGAACTCCGCCGCCGGTAGCAGCCGGTCGAGAAACTGCAGCCGCAGCAGCTCGCGGTCGTCGAAGGTTTCGGCGGCGAGGAACATGCGCTTGGCGGACCCAAGGCCAAGCTTGGCCACCGCCCGGCGCAGGCCGCCGACATGGTAGTGGATGCCGAGCCGGGCCGGGGGCACGAAGCAGCGCATCCCCGCGATGCCGACGCGAAAGTCGCAGGCCAGCGCCAAATCGCTGCCGCCGCCATAGACCCCGCCATTCAGCGCGCAGAGCGTGGCGAAGGGCAGCTTCTCGATCAGGTCGGTCAGCCGCTCGAGCGGATTGTCCCGCCAGTCCGCCTCCGCTACCTGCCCGAGATTGACGCCGGAGCAAAAACTCCGCTGCCCGGCGCCGGTCAGCACCAGCACCCTTATGTCCGGCCGGGTGGCGAGTTCCGCCAGGCTGCGGGCCAGATCGGCCAGATCGTCCAGATCGAGGGCGTTGTGCCGCTCCGGCCGGTTGAGCGTCAGGCTTGCATGCGCGCCGGCAATCTCCAATATATGTCCTGAAGGCATTCTGAATTGTCCTATATCGGATTGATATATGGAAAGGATGGAGCCAGACCCCGCCGGTGCCCGGACGATGGTCCGGATGCCGGCAGGTCGCGAGCGGGATCGCGGGGCGGAAGGGAATGTAACGGGGAAGGAAGCGAGGAGCTGCAATCTTGACCCTGACCCAGGCTGGTCACCGGAATGGCGGAGACGATTTCTCGGTCCGCTTCTGGGGCGTGCGCGGTTCGATCGCCTGCTCGGGCCCGTGCAACGTGCGCTATGGCGGCAATACCTCGGCGGTCGAGATTCGCTGCGGTTCGCAGCGGCTGCTGTTCGATGCCGGCACCGGCGTGCGCTATCTGGGCGATGAGATCAAGGGCGAGGCGCCGCTCGATCTCGATATCTTCTTCTCCCATACCCATTACGACCATGTCTGCGGCGTCCCCTTCTTCGGGCCGTTCTACGATCCGCGCAACCGTTTTCGCGTCTTCGCCGGCCATCTCGCGCCGGCCCTCTCGCTGCGCGAGGTGCTGTGCGGGATGATGCAGCCGCCGCTCTTCCCGGTGCCGCTGGAAGTCTTCAAGGCGGAGCTCACCTTCCACGACTTCGCCGCCGGCGAGACGCTCTATCCGCGGCCGGGCATCGCGGTGCGCACCGCGCCGCTCAATCACCCGAACGGGGCGACGGGCTATCGCATCGAATATGCCGGCCGCTCGATCTGCTACCTGACCGATACCGAACACGTGATCGGACGCCCGGACGGCAATATCCTTGGGCTGATCCAGGGGGCCGATATCGTCATCTACGACGCCATGTATACCGACGAGACCTATCCGGCCAAGGTCGGATGGGGACATTCCACCTGGCAGGAAGGCGTCCGGCTCTGCGATCTCGCGGGCGTGGGCCGCTTCGTCGCCTTCCACCACGATCCTGAACATGACGACGCGACGCTCGACCGGATCGCGGCCGAACTGACCGCGCGCCGCCCGGGTTCGGTGCTGGCGCGCGAGGGCATGGTGCTGCGGCCTTGAAGGCGCGCGGCCTGGCACGGCGTCTCGCGCTCGGCCTGCCGACCCTGCTCGGACTTGCCCGCCGGGGCTGGTTCATTCCCTACCGCTATGCCGCCACCCTGCCCCCGGCCGGCGGCCTGCCATCCTATGATGCGCTGGCCGAGCGGCTGCGGGCGGCGGAGCCGGCCATGCTCGAGCTGATCGATAGGATCGACGGGCTGGCGGAGGCATTGCTTGCCATCGGCGATGCGCCGCCGCCTGCGCCGCGCTGGACGCAGAGCTGGTTTCCCGGACTTGACGCGGCCGCGGCCTACGCGCTGGTGCGAAGCCGGCGCCCGGCGCTGATCCTCGAGGTCGGGTCCGGCCATTCGACCCGCTTCCTCGCCCGCGCGCTGGCCGATGCGGGCGGCGAGGGACGGCTGCTTGCCATCGACCCGGCGCCGCGCGCCGCCATCGCCGGGCTGAAGGGGGTCGAGTATCGCCGAAGCACGCTGCATGCGGCGCCGGCCGAACTCTTCGCGCGCCTCGCGCCGGGCGACATGCTCTTCATCGATTCGAGCCATGTGCTGATGCCGGGTTCCGATGTCGATCATCTGCTGAATCGCGTCCTGCCCCGGCTCCCCTCGGGCGTGCTGGTGCATTTCCACGACATCTTCCTGCCCGACGATTATCCCGCCCACTGGGCCTGGCGCGGCTACAACGAGCAGCAGGGCGTGGCGCCGCTCCTCCAGGGTGGCGGCTACGAGATCCTCTTCGCCAGCCATCATGCGCGCCAGCGGTTGGGCAACCGCCTTGGCCGTTCGGTGGTGGCCCGCCTGAAGCTGCCCGAGGAGGCGCTTGAGAGCAGCCTCTGGCTGCGGAAGCTTTAAGCGGCCCCGTTACTTGTAGGGGTCGGCGGCATCGCGCAGGCCATCGCCCAGGAAATTGAAGGCGAGGACGACGATGAACACCGGAATGACCGGCGTCAGAAGCCAGGGATAGAGCGCCACGACATTGATGTTCTGCGCCTCGTTCAGCAGCACGCCCCAGCTCGTGATCGGCGGGCGAAGGCCGAGACCCAGGAACGAAAGCGCCGTCTCGCCCAGGATCATCGAGGGTATGGAGAGCGAGGCGGAGGCGATCAGGTGGCTCATGAAACTCGGCAGCAGGTGGCGGCCGATGACCCGGCTCGGCTTGGCGCCCATCAGTTCGGCCGCGGTGCAGAAATCCTCCTCCCGCAGCGCCAGCAGCTTGGAGCGGACGGCCCGCGCCAGGCCCGGCCAGTCGAGCAGGCCAAGAATGACGGTGATGCCGAAATAGACCAGCACCGGCGACCAGTTCACCGGCAGCGCGGCGGAGAGCGCCATCCAGAGCGGCAGTTCGGGGAAGGATCGGATCATCTCGATCAGCCGCTGGATCGCATTGTCGATCCAGCCGCCGTAATAGCCCGAGATGCCGCCGATGACGATGCCGAGAATGAAGGAGATGGCGATGCCGATCAGCCCGACCGTGAGCGAGATGCGCGTGCCGTAGATGATGCGCGAGAGAATGTCGCGCCCGAGCCGGTCGGTGCCGAGCAGATAGACCGTCCCGCCATCCGCCGCGCAGAAAAGGTGGCGGTCGGACTGGAACAGGCCCATGTAGGTATATTCATCGCCACGGCAGAAGAACTCGATGCGATGCACCTTCGAGGTGTCCTCGCTGTATTCCCTGAGCAGGGTCTCGCGATTGAGCCGCAGGCGGTAGCCATAGACGAAGGGGCCGATGAACTCGCCCTCGTGGAACAGGTGGATCTGCTGCGGCGGCGCGAATATGGCCCGCGAGTTGCGCGTGTGCAGGTCGTAGGGCGCCAGGAATTCCGTGACCAGCAGCGAGGCATAGAACAGGCCGAGGATCCAGGCGGAGATCACGGCAATGCGGTGGCGGCGGAACTTCCACCACATCATCTGCCATTGCGAGGCGCGGTAGAGCCGCTCCTGCGCCGGCGTCAGCCGTTCCACCGAATTGGGATCGAACGGCTCGCGCGAGACCCAGTGTTCGAGGGGCTGTCCCTTGTCGCTCATCCTCCGGCCCCCTTCATTTCGCCACGCCGCCGCTGAGGCGGATGCGCGGATCGAGCATGGCGAGCAGCAGGTCGGAGATGAACATGCCGATCACGGTGAGCAGCGCCAGGAACATGAGCAGCGATCCGGCGAGATACTGGTCCTGGCTCTGCAGCGAATGCACGAGCAGCGGGCCCACGGTCTGCAGCGACAGCACCACCGAGACGATGGCCGAACCGGAGATGACCGAGGGCAGCAGGTTGCCGATATCGGCCACGAACGGGTTGAGCGACATGCGCATCGGATACTTCACCAGCAGCCGCATGCGCGGCAGGCCCTTGGCGCGGCCGGTCACCACATACTGCTTCTGCAACTCGTCCAGCAAGTTCGCGCGCAGCCGGCGGATCATGGCGGCGGTGCCGGAGGTGCCGATGATGATGGTCGGGATGATGAGGTGCTGGAGCACCGAGATCGTCTTGTCCAAGGACCAGGGCTGGTCGACATACTCGTCGTCCATCATGCCGCCGATCGAGAGGCCGAACCAGCGGTTGGCGAGGAACAGCATGATCAGCGCCAGCAGGAAGTTGGGCGTCGCCAGCCCGACATAGCCGAGGAAACTGAAGCCGTAATCGCCCCAGCTATACTGGTGCGTCGCCGAATAGACGCCGATCGGAAAGGCGACGATCCAGGTGAAGAGGATCGCCGCCACGTTGAGCAGCATGGTGAGGAACAGCCGCTCGCCCACCACCTCGCCGACGGGTCGGTTATGCTCGAACGACCAGCCCCAGTCGCCCTGCAACAGGCCGGAGAAGCCGTTATGGCCGGGCCAGATGCCGACCCAGACCGCGTACTGTTCGAGCAGGGGCCGGTCGAGGCCGAACTGCTCGCGCATGAACTTGGCGCGCTCCACCGCCGCCGCCTCGCCCTGCGCCATCAACTCCTGGATCTGGTTGGTCAGGTAGTCGCCGGGCGGAAGCTGGATGATGGCGAAGGTGACGATGCTGATCACCAGCAAGGTCGGAATCATCACCAGGATGCGGTTTACCAGATAACTCAGCATGCCGATCCTGCAGTCTCCCCGCTTCCGCGCCGCGCCACGTCAGCCCCGCCGCCGGCCGCGCGCCGGCCGATCCTCGTCGAGTACCGGCTTGTCGTCGAGCCAGAAAGTGTCCGGCTTGTACAGGCCGAAATGCGCGCCCGGATCCCAGTTGTAGATGCCGTCTTTCGGGACGTTGCGCAGGCGGCTGTTGATCACCACGGGCTGCTGGACGCCGGAAACGACGCCGATGGTGAATTGCTGGTCGGCATGGATCGCCAGCATGCGGTGCCAGATGCGCTCCCGCTCCTTGCGGTCGGTGGTGGCGAGCCAGGCGGCGTTGAGTTCCAGCAGCTCCTTCGCCTCCTGCATGTCCACCGGCTCGCCGCTCTTGCCCTGGGTCTCGTAATGCTGGCCCCATTTCGGCCATTGCAGGCTGTGCTGGCTGGTCGGCGCCAGTTCCGCCGGGCTCATGTCCGGGGTCGGCAGCCCGTTCTCGAAGCCGGTCCAGACCGACATCTGCGCCTCGCCGGAGAAGATACGGTTGCGCAGCACCTCGCGCTGGGAAGGCTTGCTGAACAGCTTGATGCCGATCTTGGCCCAGCTCTCGCGGATCAGTTCGAGCACGTCGGTCTGTTCGGTGTCCTCGCCCGCCGTCTCGACCACGATCTCGGCGATGCGCCCGTCGGGCAACAGGCGGAAGCCGTCCGAGTTGCGATTCTTGAGCCCGATCTCGTCGAGCAGGCGGTTCGCCGCCCGGAGATCGAGCTTGGCCCACTTGTTCTGGTATTCGGCGCGATGGAGCGGGCTGCCCTCCAGCGCGGTGTTGTTGCCCTCGATCGCCAGGCCGTAATAGAGCGAGTCGTTGATCTCCGCCCGGTCGATGCCGAGCGAAAGCGCGCGGCGGAAGCGGGCATCGCGGAAAAGGCCGCGCCAGACCGGATCGTTGTTGTTGAGATTGGGGAAGAGGGCGAAATGCGAGCCCTTCGCCGTGCGCCAGAGCAGCGTGCGGTACTTGTCGCCCTGGCCCTGGTTGTCCTTGAGGAAACTGAAGTTGGAGAAGGCGATGCCGCGCGCCTGGATGTCCGTCTCGCCGGCGGAGGCCTTGACCGGCACCAGCGCCGGCGCCGCCTGGTTCATCACCAGCCGGTCGATATAGGGAAGCTGCCGCCCCTCCGCATCGACGCGGTGATAGTAGGGATTGCGCTCGGCCACGAAGCGGGTCGCCGGCGGTCGCGTCACGATCATCCAGGGCTCGAGCGTCGGCAGGTCCGGATTGTCCGCGTCGTACATGTTGTCCATTGCGTTGTGCAGCCCGGCCCAGCCGCGCAGCTTGCGCTGCTCGGCCTGCTTCTTGAGCTCCTCCGCGTCGCCATACTTGGCATGGAACTTCTTCAGGTAATGGGCCGGCCGGAAGATATAGAGCGGCGAGGCGCCGGCAAGGCGCGGCAGGAAGAAGGGATTGGGCTTGCTCCAGCTATAGCGCACCGTGTGGTCGTCGAGGAACTCGACCTTCGGACCTTCGCCGTCCACCACCAGTTCCTTCGGCACGCCGCCGGGATTGATCTCGGCATTGTTGCAGACATCTTCCCACCAGTAGCGGAAGTCGGCCGAGGTGAAGGGCTGCCCGTCCGACCATTTGTGGCCGGGCCTGAGCTTCAGGGTGAAGACGCGCTCGCTCTCGACCTGCACGTCCAGGAGAATGTCGGGCTTGAGTTCGAACTTCTCGTCGTAGGCGACCAGGCGGGCATAGCCGAACACGGTCATGAAGCGCACGTCGCGGGCCCGCGCGATGAGCCAGCGCAGTTCGCCGCCATGCCGCCCGATGACCCTTTCCTTGCCGTCGAAACCGACGCGGGCCGGCTCTGCCGGCAGGCGCTTCTCGACCGGCGGCAGCTTGCCGGCCTTGACGTCCGCCTCCAGGGCGGGGGTTTCCTTGTAGTTCGCCGCCGCGGCCGGTAGGGCGAGGGGGGCAAGCGCGACGAGACAGAACATGGCAAGCACGCCGAGCCGGGTATTCATATCGCGACCTCCTGGAACGCCGCCTGGTCGGCGCGGACATAATGTCCCTCGCCGAGATGGATCAGCCGCGGCCGGGCGCCGCGTCCGACGGTAAAGGGCTCCGGCCAAAGCTCCGGCCGCGACGCCTTGCCCTCCATCAGCGCCGCCAGGTCGAGGCGCGCGTTCGGATCGGGCTTGGGCACGGCGGAGAGCAGGGCCTGGGTGTAGGGATGGACCGGGTTGTTGAACAGGATCTCGCGCGGCGCCGTTTCCACCAGGCGGCCGGCGCACATGACCGCGATCCGGTCGGCGATGTAATCGACCACCGCCAGATTGTGCGATACGAACAGGTAGGTGAGGCCGAGCCTGTCCTGCAGGTCCTTGAGCAGGTTGAGCACCTGGGCCTGGATCGAGACGTCGAGCGCCGAGACCGGCTCGTCGCAGATCAGAAGGTCGGGCTGGAGCGCCAGCGCGCGCGCGATGCCGATGCGCTGGCGCTGGCCGCCGGAGAAGCTGTGCGGATAGCGGTTGAGGAAGCGCACGTCGAGCCCGACCAGGGTCATCAGCTCGCGCACGCGCTGATAGCGCTCCTCGTCGTCGCCGATGCGATGGATCACCAGCGGCTCGGAGATGATATCGAACACCGTCATGCGCGGATTGAGCGAGGAGAAGGGGTCCTGGAAGATGAACTGCACCTTGCGCCGGTAGCGGAACAGGTCCTCGCCCTGGAGCTGCTGGACATTGACGATCCGGCCATGGTCGTTGAAGAGGATCTCGCCCTCGTCGATCGAGATGGCGCGCATGATCGCCTTCGAGGTGGTGGTCTTGCCGCAGCCCGACTCACCGACCAGCCCGAGGCACTCGCCGCGGCGGATGAAGAAGCTGACATCGTCGACCGCCAGCACGCCCTCGTCGCTGCCGCGCCGGAACAGCCCCGACTTGCGCAGCCGGAACCGCTTGGTCAGGCCGTTGACGCTGAGCAGCGGCTTCTCGTCGGCGCCCTCGGGCCAGGGCTCCTTGTCCATCAGCAGCGAGCCGATCTCCGATTTGATCTCCCGGATCGGCACCAGCCGCTCGCCCGGCTGCATGTTGAAGCGCGGCACCGCGCGCAGCAGGGCCCTGAGATAGGGATGCTCGGCGCGCGCGAAGATGTCCTGGATGCTGCCGCGCTCCATGACCCTGCCGTGATACATCACCACCACTTCGTCGGCGACGTTGGCGACCACGCCGAGATCGTGGGTGATCATCAGCACCGCCATGCCGAGTTCGCGCTGGAGATCCTTGATCAGCTTGAGGATCTGCGCCTGGATGGTGACGTCGAGCGCCGTCGTCGGCTCGTCGGCGATGAGCAGCGCCGGCCGGCAGACCAGCGCCATGGCGATCATGGCCCGCTGGCGCAGGCCGCCGGAAAGCTCGAAAGGATAGGTGTTGAGCGCCTTGCGCGGATCGGGGAAGCCGACCAGGCGCAGCATCTCCGCCGTCAGCTCCATGCCCTCGGCGCGGCTGACGTCGCGATGCAGGAACAGCGCCTCGGAGATCTGGTCGCCCACGGTATGCAGCGGGCTGAGCGAGGTCATCGGCTCCTGGAAGATGATCGATATGCGCCCGCCGCGGATGCCGCGCATCTCCGGCCCGTCCTGGTCCAGCGCGGCAATGTCGATCGGCTCGCCCGGCCGGTTCGGATCATGGAACAGGATCTGCCCGCCGACCACCTGGCCGACGCGCGGCAGGATGCCCATGATCGCCTGGCTGACCACCGACTTGCCGGAGCCGGACTCGCCCACCAGCGCCACCGTTCCGCCCTCGGGGATGCGGAAGGAAACGCCGTCAACGGCCTTGATCACGCCCTCATTGACGCGAAAATGGACCGCGAGGTCATGAACCTCCAGGACGTTACCCATTCCCTCTCCCAGGCCCTGCTTCCTTCCGTTCCGCCATGGCCAGCGCCTCGATGTTCGCGGCACTGGACTCCGACAGTCGCACACCCCGCGCCGCCGCCTCGCGCGCGACGGCCCGTACTACCTGCCCGAAATCCCCGATGGTGGACTCGATGCGTATCGGTCCGCCGCCTCCGCCGCCGACCTTGAGTTGCATCCAGCCGTCGCTGCGGTCCCTTTTCGTCGAGTAGTAGCGCAGATCGACCCTGACCAAATCCTCCCACAGAATCTCCCGCGACAAGGGCCCGATCGCCCGGATCCCGGTCGATGAAACCTCGATCCTCGTCGCCTGCCGCAGCGCCGTTACCGCACCGAAAGCCAAAAACAGCCCGCAGAGCGGCCCGGCAACCCAAAGCATGGCAGAAGAGAAGCCGGTGAACAACAGCACCGCGCCCGCAATCGCCGTTCCCGTGATCGCCCGCACATAGTGCGGCATCAGCGCGCTCGTGCTGTAGCGATGGACACTGGTCGCGGTCATCGCGGCGTCTCCTCGGGCGGCCCCGGCCAGCCGAAGGCAGCGTCGGGGTCGATCCAGCGTACTCCGGGATGTTGCGCAGTCACGCGAAGAAACCTTTCCACGAATATCCAGGTGTCGTGATCGTGCCGCAGGTGATGGGTGAGAAGTCCGCAAGGCTCCGTCGCGTCGGCCTCGCCTCGCCGCCGCCGCGCCAGAAGCTCGCCCGCCCGGTCGAGGAGCGCCGCCGCGCCGGCAAACGCGCGCGTTCCGCGCCAGTCGATCGGATCGAGATGGGTGTTGGCGATGGCGATGCCCGGCGGCGCCGTGCCGCCGGCCCGCGCGCCATGGGTGGAAAGGCCGCGGTAGCCGAGTCCGGCGAGGTGTCCAGGCAGCCCCGGCCCGATGCGGTTCCAGGGTGGCGTCAGCACCGGCCGCGCCAGTGCACCGAACAAGGCTGCAATGCGTTCGCGCGCCGCCGCCAGGTCGGCCAGCGCCTCGGCCTGCGGGCGGCCTTCGGGAAATTCCGACTTCTTCCGGCCGGCCGGGGCGAGATTGCGATGGCGCCAGCCATGCGCGAAGACGCGGACCGGCTGCGCCGACAGGCACGCCGCCAGTTCCGGACCCGCCTCGAAGGGAATGACCGCCAGCGCGATCACCAGCTTTTGATCGGCCGTGAGGTCCAGCAGCCGGTCCAGTTCGCCGGTTGGTCGCGTGGCATCGTCGTCGCGCCACCAGAAAGTTGCCCGCCGTCCGGCCGAGGCCCAGGCGTCGAGCTCGCGCGCGAAGGCATCCCAGGCGGCGGCCTCGCTCATCGCCAGGGAATCCGCTCCGCCCATTGCCGAAGCAGGGCCGCCGT